>SDZE01000631.1 GCA_004173095.1 Bradyrhizobiaceae bacterium | reverse complement strand
GATGGCAGCCCGACTTCGTCCCAGCCCTTGCTGCCGACCGGAAAGCCGGCATCGTCGAAGAAGCCGCCCTGGCCGGCTTGCGCGAAGCCGAGCAGTGGCACGGATTGCACGATCTTGCGGCTGCCTTCGATCAACGACACGAAGGCATCGATCGGCACGCCGGTCGCCTGCAGCGCCTTCGAGACCGATTCGGTGGACGGCCAGCGCTCACGCCCCTCATTGGTAATGCGCTTGGATTTATTGAAGGTGGTGGCGTCGAGCCCCGCTTTCTTGGCAAGAGCGGACGCCGTCAGGCCGTTACGTTCGGCGAGCAGGTCGAGCGCATTCCAGATCTGGGCGTGGGTCAGCATGATCTCGTCCCTTTTCATCCCTGAGGCGGTGGCTCTGCGGCCGGCCGGAGCCGGCGCATGGAATCATGGCGCAAGTAGGAATTATTGCCGCGGTTCCGCGATTTACGCAACTGGCTTCTGCAAAAAAAGTGCGGCCTTGAGTTGCGCACACGCCGCCGATACGGTCGATCCGTCGGCACTCACCCCGCACTGCCTGTCGTGGGTCGTCCGCAAGTCACCAAGCCGCTATAGACAACACGAAAGCCCGGCGATTGCGCAGCATTTATAAAATCTGTCCGGCGCCGCAATGGCGCGAGGCCGAGCGCCAGGGCACCTATCGCGGCAGCGCCGACGACATCCGTGATGGCTTCATCCATTTTTCCACAGCCGCCCAGCTCGAAGGCACGCTCGCCAAGCATTATGCCGGCCAGAGCGGCCTGTTTCTGATTGCCGTGGACGGCGACACACTCGGCGATGACTTGCGCTGGGAGCCCTCTCGCGGCGGCGATCTGTTTCCGCATCTCTACGGCGTGCTCGATCTCGGCGCCGTCACCGCCGTGATGGATCTGCGCACGCGCGCCGACGGCAGCCATGTCATCCCGGAGTTGTCTTAAGTGATCCGTGCCTTCGATGCTTTTTCCCTGCCGATGCTGCGCCTGCTGGATGCGGAAGATGCCCACCGCCTTGCCATCCGTGGCCTCAAGCTACTGCCCTATGCGAAGCCGCGGCCGGACGATCCTAAACTCGCGGTGCGCGCCTTCGGCCTGACTTTCCCGAATCCCATCGGCATCGCCGCTGGCTTCGACAAACATGCCGAAGCGCCAGACGCGCTGCTGCGGCTCGGCTTTGGCTTTGCGGAGATCGGCACTGTGACGCCGCTTCCGCAGCCCGGCAATGCGCGCCCGCGCCTGTTCCGGCTCGAGCGCGACGAGGCTGTGATCAATCGGTTTGGCTTCAACAGCGAAGGCGCCGACGCGGTGCTGCAGCGCCTCAACGCGCGCGCGCAGCGCGGCGGTATCGTCGGAGTCAATATCGGCGCCAACAAAGAGTCGCTCGATCGCACGCAGGACTACGTGAAGCTGATCGAGACCTTCGCCCCAGTGGCGAGCTATTTCACCGTCAACGTGTCGTCGCCGAACACGCCCGGCCTGCGCAACCTGCAGCAGGCCTCCGAACTGAGCGATCTGCTCGCCCGCGTCATCGAAGCGCGCGACCGCGTCCGCAACACTGCTGGCGGCTCGCCGGTGCTGTTGAAGATCGCCCCCGATCTCGGCCTCGCCGATCTCGACGATGTCGTCCATGTGGCCCGCTCACGCGGCGTCGATGGCATGATCGTCGCCAACACCACGATCGGCCGCCCGCCGACCTTGCGGGATCAGACCACGGCGAAGGAAACCGGCGGCCTGTCCGGCCGGCCGCTATTTCGCCTGTCGACCCGCATGGTGGCCGAGACCTTCGTCCGCGTCGAAGGCACTTTCCCATTGATCGGTGCCGGCGGAATCGACACTGGCGGCGCCGCGCTTACCAAGATCCGTGCCGGTGCCAGCCTGATCCAGATCTATTCGTCGCTGGTCTATAAAGGGCTCGGTCTGGTCGATGCGATCAAGGCCGACCTGTCCTCGACGCTGCTGCGCACCGGCCGCGACTCGCTGTCCGAGATCGTCGGCGCCGACGCCGCGACGATCACGGCGGAAGATTGGCCGGTTTGAAAGCGGCTTTCGCCTCTCGTCGTCACCCGGCCTGACCGGTTGACCCAGTAACCGGCACGGCCAGTTATACACACGACTTCAGTGTTAGTGGATCGCCCGGTCAAGCCGGGCGATGACAGGCAGCATTATCCGAATGTCCGCTTCAACAACGCCGGATACCTGATCGCCTGCAAGCCGCCGCGCGCGACGTAATGCACCAGCAAGGCGCCCCATAGCCCGGCATTGCCCCATGGCCGCAGCAGAAACCAGGCGGCGAGGAAGCACAGCAGCGACAGCACCATCAGATTGCGCATGTCGCGCGCCCAGGTGGCGCCGATGAACACGCCGTCATAGGCGAAGGCGAAAACACCGAGCATCGGTGCCAGCGCCACCAGCCAGAGAAATTCGCGTGCCAGCGCGCGCACTTCCGCACTTGCCGTCATCGCATCGATCAGCGCACCGCCCCCCAATGCATAGATCGCGCTGAGCGCGATGGCGAAGCCAAAACCCCACAGGATCACCAGCCTGACGGCGCTGGCAAAGCCGACGCGGTTGCGTGCACCATAGGCGCGGCCGCAGATCTGCTCGGCGGCCGTGGCGAGCCCGTCGAGAAAGAAGGCGCTGATCAGCAGGAAATTGTTGAGCACCGCATTGGCCGCCAATATCTGGTCCCCGGACCGCGCCCCTTGCGCCGTGAAGAACAGAAACGCCGCGATCAATGCCGCCGTGCGGATCATGATGTCGCGGTTGACCGCCATCAGATGTTTGAGCTTGTCGCGCTCTAGCAACACCGCCCAGGGCAGCGTGAGCCGGCCGCCGGTCAGCCGCCACGCAACGGCCAGGCCGAGCACGAATCCCGTGCCTTCGGCGATGATCGCCGCCAGCGCCGCGCCGGTGATGCCCATATCGAGCACCAGTACAAGCAACAACGTCGCCGCCATGTTGACGGCATTGATGACGATCTGCACGCCGAGCGCCAGCGATGCCCGCGCCTGGCCGACCAGCCAGCCGACCATGACGAAATTCGACAGCACCAAGGGCGCCGACCAGATGCGGATGGTGAAGTAACGATGTGCCGCGTCGGTGACGCCTTCGCTGCCGCCCATGGCGGTGAGCAGCGCAAAAGCGATCGGCACCTGCAACAGGATCAGCAGCCCGCCGATCGCGCCCGAGATAACGAAGCCGCGCGGCAGCAATGCGCGCAGCTCCTGCTTGTCACCGGCGCCCAGCGCTTGCGCCGTAAATGCCACCGTGCTCATGCGCAGGAATCCGAACAGCCAGAACAGGCAATCGAACAAAACCGACGCCATCGCCACGCCGCCCAGCAGTGTCGCATCGCCGAGCCGGCCGATCGCCATCGTCGCGACGATACCGAGCATCGGCGTGGTGAGATTGGCCAGCATCGCCGGCCCCGCGATGGCGAACACGTCGCGGGTGGTGGCGGGCTGGAAGGTTTGGGGGGACGTCGTCATTGTGCAGTTTCTGTCGTTGCCCGGCCTGACCGGGCAACCCAGTAAATGCCAACGGGAATGATGAAGCGCTGATGACGGTGTTTACTGGGTGACCCGCTTTCGCGGGTCACGACAGTTGATGACGCCTTTCAACGACGCGAACTGAACAGCCGCGACAGCAGCCAGATCGGCACCACGATCACCGCGCCGAGCAGAAAATAGCGCCACAAGCCGCTGACGGCGTCATAGCCGAAATCGTAGATCCACTGGAACAGGCGGCGGATGCTGTAGACGATATTCCACGGATCGAAGCCGATCGCCGCCAGCACGACGCCGACAAGCACCGACAGCAGCACCAGCCGGCCCAGCACGGCCAGCGGCGTTCCGCCAAGGAAACGTGACAAGCCGTCGTTCTGGGCCGGCGGATTGCGGCCGGGCACGTCACGTCCGGAGGCGTCGCGGGTCTCGTTGGGCTGCATCATGGTCTCCTGCGCGATGGCGCGATGATCATAGGCGGTCAGAAGGAAATGGGGAACAGGGACGCGGCGTCAAGGTGATGCGATCATCGCTTCCACACGCTGTCCTCACCCTGAAAAGTCGTCTCACAAGGACTCGAAGGATGGCCTCAATCCACGTCCGTTTCATGGTTCGAGACGGCAATTCAGCGGCGCAACGCGTTGCGCGACCTCCTCACCATGAAGTTTGAGTCACGCCACCTCTGCCTTCAGCATCCGCTGAAGCGTCTCCAGCCGATCTGCCTCACGCGGCGGTTTGTCCCAGCGCAGCCGGCTGATGCGGGGAAAGCGCATTGCCACACCCGACTTGTGCCGCGGCGAGCGCGCCAGTCCCTCGAACGCGACTTCCAGCACCAGGCCCTTGTCGGGCTCATGCGTGACATGGCGCACCGGGCCGTATTTCTCAGTCGTGTTGCGGCGAACGAAGCGATCGATCTGCAGCAGCTCCTCGTCGGTAAAACCGAAATACGCTTTGCCGACCGGCACCAGCCGTTCGCCGTCGTCACCTTCGGTCCAGACGCCAAATGTGTAGTCGGAATAATAGGACGAGCGCTTCCCGTGACCGCGCTGGGCATACATCAGCACGGCGTCGATGATATGCGGATCGCGCTTCCATTTCCACCACTGGCCCTTCGGCCGCCCTGGCAGATAGGCTGAATCGCGCCGCTTGAGCATGACGCCTTCGACCGCCTCGGCGTCATCGCCTGCACCTGCGCTGGCGGGATCGGCGCGCGCTGCTGTGAGCGTGTCCCAATCGGCAAAGCCGATCTGCTCGGATAAATGGATGCGTTCGTTATCCAACTCGGCGACGAAGGCTTCGAGCTTCTTGCGCCGCTCCTCGAACGGCAGTTCGCGCAGATCACTCTCGCCGTCGTGGAGCAAATCATAGGCGCGCAGATGGACCGGATAGTCTTTCATCAGCTTCGGCGTCACGCTCTTGCGATTGAGCCGCTGTTGCAACACGTTGAACGATTGCACGCGGCTGTCGCGCAGCACCAGCAATTCGCCGTCGATGGCACCGGGCAGACGCAGTGACGGCAGCAGATCGGGAAAGCTTGCGGTGATGTCCTCGCCCGATCGCGAATACAGCCGCGTGACCAACCGACCATCCTCGCCCACGCCACTATTGGCCTGAATGCGGATGCCATCCCATTTCCACTCGGCAGTGAATGCGCTGGCGTCGAGATTGGCGAGATCGCCGTCCTCCAGCGCATGCGCCAGCATCACCGGCCGGAACGGCGCGGGATCGAGATTGACCGGTTTGTCGGCGCGGCCCTCCAGCCAGGCGAACAACTCGCCATAAGGCGGCGCGAGGCCGGGCCAGATCAGCTCGACATCATGCGGATCCTTGTCGCCAAGCATCGCCGCCGCCGTCTTCGCCAGCCGCGCGGAAATGCCGATGCGCAGACTTCCGGTGACAAGCTTGAGCAGTGCCCAGCGACCGGTCTCGTCGAGCTCATCGAGCCAGCGCGTGAGTTGGGCGGGCAATTCGGATTTGCCGAGGGTGCGGAGGGTGGTGACG
>SDZE01000035.1 GCA_004173095.1 Bradyrhizobiaceae bacterium | reverse complement strand
ATCTTGATCGTGACCCATGACCGCTACTTCCTCGACAACGTGACGTCGTGGATCCTCGAGCTCGATCGCGGCAAGGGTATTCCCTACGAAGGCAATTACTCCTCCTGGCTGGTGCAGAAGCAGAAGCGGCTGGCCCAGGAAGGCCGCGAGGACGCCGCGCACCAGAAGACGCTGGAGCGCGAGCAGGAGTGGATCGCCTCGTCGCCCAAGGCTCGTCAGGCCAAATCGAAGGCGCGTTACCAGCGTTATGAAGACCTGCTGAAGCAAGCCAGCGAGAAGCAGGGTCAGACCGCGCAGATCACCATTCCGGTGGCGGAGCGGCTCGGCGACAATGTGGTCGACTTCGAGCATCTCACCAAGGGCTTCGGCGATCGCCTGCTGATCGACGATCTGACCTTCAAGCTGCCGCCGGGCGGCATCGTCGGCGTCATCGGCCCGAACGGCGCCGGCAAATCGACGCTGTTCAAGATGATCACCGGACTCGAAAAGCCGGACGGCGGCACCATCGCCGTGGGTGAGACCGTGCATCTCGGTTATGTCGATCAGTCGCGCGATGCGCTGGATGACAAGGCGACCGTCTGGGAAGAAATTTCCGGCAAGAACGAGCTGATTTTGCTCGGCAAGAAGGAAGTCAATTCGCGCGGCTATTGCTCGTCGTTCAACTTCAAGGGCGGCGATCAGCAGAAGAAGGTCGGCGCACTATCGGGCGGTGAACGCAACCGCGTTCATTTGGCCAAGATGCTGAAGTCCGGCGCCAATGTTCTGCTGCTCGACGAACCGACCAACGATCTCGACGTCGATACGCTGCGCGCGCTCGAAGAGGCGCTGGAAGATTTCGCCGGTTGCGCGGTCATCATCAGCCATGACCGCTGGTTCCTCGATCGTATCGCCACCCATATCCTCTCCTTTGAGGGTGACAGCCATGTCGAATGGTTCGAGGGCAACTTCCAGGATTATGAGAAGGACAAGATGCGTCGCCTCGGCCAGGACAGCATCATCCCGCACCGCGTGAAGTACAAGAAGCTGACGCGCTAAAGGGAAACCGCAAGATGGCTGACTGGAGCGCGCAGCAATATCTGAAATTCGAGGACGAGCGGACCCGCCCGGCGCGGGATCTGCTCGCGCAGGTGCC
>SDZE01000529.1 GCA_004173095.1 Bradyrhizobiaceae bacterium | reverse complement strand
GGCTGCAGCCGGCGAATTCTTCGATCCGGACGCCCAGGGCAACGACGACGAAGACAACGGCTAAGCTTGGTGCGGCCGCAGAGGCACCGCCTCCGTGGCCAACTCAGCGCCACGACAAAAAAGCCCGGCCTCACGGCCGGGCTTTTGCGTTTATGCCGATCGATTGAGGTCGATCACTCTGCGTTCAGCTTCGCTGGCTCTGTTGCGGCCGGCGCTGGCGCCGCCGGGGCCGGTGTCACCGGCGGCACAGGATCGGCTCGGGTCGCCGCCGGAGCTTCCGGCTTCGGCTCAGGCCTGGGTTCCGGCTTTACCGCTTCGGCTGGCTTGCTGTTGTCCACCGGCGTCATAGGCGCAGTCTCTTTGGCCGGTTCCGGCTTCGCGGGTTCTGGCTTCGCGGATTCAGGCTTGGTGGACTCGACCTGACTGGGCTCGGCCTTGCCGTCGTTCTTTGGCTGCTCCTGAATACGACGATTCTTGCGGCCCTTCTTCTGCTTCTGGCCACCGGTCTGTTCCGCCTCGGCGGAGGGAGCCTGCGTTTCGCCGGCCGGCGCCGCTTCCGCGGGAGGCTGGCGCCGGCTGTTGCGGCCACGGCGCGGTTGCTCGGCCGGTGCGCCCTCCGCGGCGGGCTGTGCCTGCGGACGTTCGGCAGCCGTGGGCCGCTGACGGTCCGTGGGTTCAGCTGCATTCGGCGGCTGCTGGCGGCTGAGGTCGCGGCCACGACGGGTGAGCCCGTCGTCGACGGCGCGGCCGCCACCGGCGCCGTTGCTGATCACATAGGCGCTCATGGACTGCGCCATGCCGCTGCTGGTGGTGTAGTGCTGACGCAAAAAGCCCGTCAGTTGCCCCGGCGGAACGCTCTTGAGCAAGCCGCGCGCGCTGCGATGACAGACCGCGCAATTGCCGGCGAACAACTGCGCCGGCGACTTGCCGGCTTCAAGGTTCTGGGCGGAGGCAGGTGCGATCAGGGAGGAAGGTGCTGCGAAGCCTGTAAGAAGCATCGCCGTCGCCAAACAGAGCGCTCGGCTCAACATTTCAATCTCCCGAAAAACAATCCATCGAACCTGAAACTGTTTTAGCCAAATGCGCTGCGAATGGAAGCGGGCAACGACTGATTGTTGGCGCGAAGCGATGATCGCTTCGAATAACGAACACCGCGGCTGCAACCGCTCGCACGATATACAACCCCTGCGAGGCTCGGTGTATTCGGGGAATCGCTGACCCGTTAGTGAAATGGGCTCATCGCGAAAGGGCTGCGAGCGGTCGGTAGCCTTGCGAAAGCTCGGATGTTATGCGGCATCGTGCCCGTGTGGCTGATCGCAGCGGGGCAAGCGCCTTTAAGGCAAAAGTGCAAGCCAAAACGCCGGTAAGGATTCCCTCCCGCGTCTTCCAATCAGAACGTCGGTTCGAGCAATGCGATCCGACGAGCGGGGGCACTCGGACGCGCAATGGCCGGACGTTGCAAACGGGCAATAGCAGCGGCCCGGATGGCTGCGTTACAGGGCTCGTCTTGAATTTGCTCGGCACGCGCAAACGTATCGACCAAATCGGATAACCACGCTTTGTCATCGGCTGCCGAAAACGGCTGATGTTGACCCATCGACCTGTCCTTCGCCTTTGTCCCCCGCGCTTGCTGCACGGGAATTCGTTGTAGTCCCAACGCCCGACTCACGGCCGGGTTCCGGGTGTGGCCATCTTGCACGCCCGTTCTTGTTATAAGTGAGACATCTCGCCATTCGGTTCAGTTCCATTCGACGAATTGCCGGGTTCCGTTAAGACTGGTGAAAACCCGGCCGGTGGTGGACCTGACCGCGTCAAGCCTTGATCGCCGCTGGCTGTAAAATCCCCCGACCGGCGGTGGGAATCGTGCATAAGGTGACGGCCTGCTTCCCCCCGGCCGCGCAGACGCGCTTATGTCCGGGGCCGCGCATCCGCCCAGTCGAACGATAACCATCGAGCACCATGGCCGCATCCGATTCCAACGTCCTCAAGCTCGCGCCTGACGTCACCTCGCCTGCCTATCGCAGCGCTCCGCATAATATCGAAGCCGAGCAAGGCGTTCTTGGCGCCATGCTCGTCAATAACGATGCGTTCTACCGCGTCTCGGACTTCCTGAAGGCCGAGCATTTCTACGAGCCGTTGCACCAGACCATCTTCGATACCGCGGCCAGCATCATCCGCGCCGGCAAGATCGCCACCCCGGTGACGCTGAAGACCTTCCTGCCCGCCGACACCGATCTCGGCGGTATGACCGTGGCGCAATATATCGCCCGCCTCGCGGCGGAGGCGACCACGATCATCAATGCCCAGGACTATGGCCGCAGCATCTACGACCTTGCGATCCGCCGTCAGTTGATCGGCGTCGGCGAAGACATGGTGAATGTCGCCTATGACGCGCCGGTGGATTTCGCGCCGCGCGCGCAGATCGAGGATGCCGAGCGCAGGCTGTATGAATTGGCCGAAGCCGGGCGCTATGACGGTGGTTTCCAGCGCTTCTCGCAGGCCATGACCACCGCCCTGGAAATGGCGGCCAATGCCTATCAGCGCGATGGCAAACTGTCCGGCGTGTCGACCGGCCTGCGCGACCTCGATGCCCGCATGGGCGGATTGCAGCGCTCCGACTTGATCGTGCTCGCCGGCCGTCCGGCCATGGGCAAGACGTCATTGGCAACCAACATCGCCTACAATATCGCGGCCGCCTATCAATCCGAAGTGCAGCCCGACGGCACCAACAAGACCGTCAATGGCGGTGTGGTCGGCTTCTTCTCGTGCGAAATGTCGGCCGAACAGCTGGCCACCCGTATTCTCGCCGAGCAGACCGAAATCTCGTCGAGCCTGATCCGCCGCGGCGGTATCACTCAGGAGCAGTTCGACAAGGTTCGCGATTACACGATCCGGCTGCAGAACCTGCCGCTTTATGTGGACGAAACCGGCGGCCTGTCGATCTCACAGCTCACCGCCCGTGCCCGCCGCCTGAAGCGGCAGAAGGGCCTCGACGTCATCATGGTGGACTACATCCAGCTGCTGCAGGGCTCCGGCAAGCGCTCCGACAACCGCGTGCAGGAAGTCACCGAAATCACCACCAGCCTGAAGGCGCTCGCCAAAGAGCTGAACGTTCCCATCATCGCGTTGTCGCAGCTGTCACGTCAGGTGGAAAACCGCGAAGACAAGCGGCCGCAATTGTCCGACTTGCGCGAATCCGGATCGATCGAGCAGGACGCCGACGTCGTGATGTTCGTTTATCGCGAGGAATATTACCTGCAGAGCAAGGAGCCCAAGGTCGGGACGCCCGAGCACGAAAAGTGGCAGCTCGATATGTCGATGGTGCATGGCAAGGCCGAATGTATCGTCGCCAAGCAGCGCCATGGTCCCACCGGCACGGTCGGGCTGCAATTCGAAGGCCAGTTCACACGCTTCAGCGATCTCGCCGACGGCGATCGTATGCCCACGCATCACGAGTGATTTGGTCGCAACGGCCTATGGGCCATGCGATCAATAGCTCGCACCGTGTTACGCTCGTCACGGCCATGACGATTTTCTCCGAGAGCCAGTGATGACTGAACCGACCACCGATCTGGACCCCGCCGCCACAGGTCTCCTCACCATCGATCTCGACGCCATCGTCGCCAATTGGCGCAAGCTTGAAAAAGCGAGCGTCCCCGCCGAATGCGGTGCCGCCGTAAAGGCCGATGCCTATGGCTGCGGCATCGATCGCGTGGTCCCTGCCCTGGCCCAGGCCGGCTGCAAGACCTTCTTCGTCGCCACCATCGACGAAGCCCGCGCGGCGCGTGCGGGCGCGCCGGACGCCGCGATCTATGTGCTGAACGGTCTGTCGCCGAATGCCGGCGATGCCCTGGCCGCCGTCAAGGCGCAGCCAATGATCGGCGACCTCAACGAACTCGCCGAATGGGACATGTTCTGCCGCCGCACCGGCTGGACCGGCGGCGCCGGCATTCATGTCGACACCGGCATGAGCCGGCTCGGACTGTCGATCGCCGAAGCGCAAAGTCTCGCGCCACGCCTCAATTCCGGCCATCACGGCTTCACATTGGCGATCAGCCATCTGGCTTGTGCCGAGCAGGTGCAGAACCCGATGAACGCCAGACAGGTCGGCGCCTTCCGCGAAGTGTCGCATCTGTTTTCAGGTGTCACCTCGTCGCTGGCGAACTCCTCCGGCATCTATCTCGGCCCGAGCTTCCTGTTCGACATGGTGCGGCCGGGTGCGGCGATCTACGGTGTCAACCCGACACCGGAAGCCGCCAATCCAATGCTGCCGGTCATTGAGCTCAAAGCCCGCATCATCCAGACCCGCGACGTTCCGCGCGGCGACACCGTTGGCTACGGCGCCACCTGGACGGCGCGTCGTCCGACCCGCCTCGCCATCATTGCGGCCGGCTATGCCGATGGCTATTTTCGTGCGGCCGGCAGCAATGACGGCACCCGCGGTGCCGACGTGGTGATCGCCGGCCAGCGCTGCCCGATCGCCGGGCGCATCTCGATGGACCTGATCGCCGCCGACATTACCGACCTCCCGGCCAATGCCGCCCGCCGTGGCCATATGGCGACCCTGATCGGCGAAGGCGTCACCATCGACGAACTGGGCCGTCACTTCGGCACCATCGCCTATGAGGTGCTCACCAGCTTGGGTCGCCGCTATGAAAGGGCCTACAAAGCTGGCCAGGCGTGATGGCCGCTAATGACATCGTGCGGCCTCATTGCGTCCACAGGACGTGCAGGCCTATACGAATGTTCCGCAAATTTGGCAGATGGCATGGTGTCCAAAGCAATCGAGCCCCCGCCGGTCGATCCAGACTATACGCCGCGGGTCGATGAACTCGCTTATCGACTGCGTCAGCAATCGCTGCTCGGCGAATTTGGCCGCACGGCACTGCTGACCCGCGACTTCAAGCAGATCTTGCAACGCGCCACCGAACTGTGTTCGCAGGGCCTGCAGACGCGCTACGCGAAGGTGCTCGAATTCATGCCCGAGCAAAACCGGCTGCTGGTGCGCGCCGGCGTCGGCTGGGCCCCGGGCACCATCGACCATGTCACGCTCGGCGCCGATATCGAATCGCCAGCCGGCTTTGCGTATCAGACCGGCAAGGCGGTGATTTCCAACCATCTCGAGCATGAGGACCGTTTCCGCACGCCGCAGTTGCTCGCCGAGCACAATATCAAGCGGGCTATCAACGTGCTGATCCGGCGCGGCGGCGAAGGCGAAAGCTGGTTCGGCGTGCTCGAGGTCGATACCCCCGACCCCGGCAGGTTCGACGACGGCGACGCCGAATTCCTCGCCGGCTTCGCCAGCCTGCTCGGCATTGCCATCGAGCGCCAGCAGACCGACGCGCGGTTGCAGCAGGCGCTCGAGCACCAGGCGCTGCTGACGCGCGAGATGAGCCACCGCGTCAAGAACAGCCTCACCTCGGTGATCGGCCTGTTGCATGTGCAGGCGCGCGGCGCTGCTACCGAAGAGGTCCGCCATGCCTTGCAGGACGCGGCCGCACGCGTCGCCACCATCGCCCAGGTGCACGATCACCTCTGGCGCAGCAGCACGATTGGCTTCGTCGAGCTGCGCGATTTTCTCAATGAACTCTGCAAGAACCTGGTCGGCACGGCCCGCGGTCATACGATCAACTGCGATGCTGACCCGCTGCCGATGCCGGCCGACTACGCAATCCCGCTCGGCCTGCTGATCAACGAACTGGTCACCAACGCCGTCAAATACGCCTATCCCGACGACGTCGGCACCATCGACGTGTCCGCCCATGAGATCGACGGACGGCTTCATGTGGCGGTCGCCGACCAGGGTGTCGGTCTGCCCGCCGATTTCGACATCGAGGCGCCGCGCCTCAGCCTCGGCTTCAAGGTGATCAAGGGGTTGGTCCGTCAGCTCGGCGGCCAGTTGACCATCGACAGCACGCCGCCCGGGACGCGCTTCATCGCCAACCTTCCACTGTTGCTGCCGAACGACTAACGCAGCAGATATGACGCCGATCCTGCAGCGCAGCCTGAGCGCCGGCCGGGCTGCGTTTGCGGTTCACCGCGGCGGCCGTATCCGATACAGGATCGCATACGGCTTCACTGTCATGGCGGCCAGTCCAGGAATCGCTGCCAGCGGAGTCGGCGCGTCGATCAGCAGGACATGATCGAAATTCCTGCGCCAATTCTTGATATAGCCGGCAGCAAGGGCATCGTCGCCTTGCAGATATGGCAGATCGATGGGCTCATCGAGCGGGTTCGAGATCGCCCGATAGGGCGGCAGAATATCGAGCGGCTGCTGCGCGGGATCTGCGAACATCAGAGGCCAGAATGCCTTGCGCTCGATCGCGAGCAGCGCGCCCAGTTGTCCATCAAGCCGATAGGCGCGCGGTAGCACACGGGCCGGCTTCGGCGTCTCCATGGTCTTACCGGTTTGCCCGCGGGCGACGAGGACTTTGGCGCCAGGCGCGACGGCGCTGATCGCGGCACGCACATCGTCAAGATCTGCCCGATGCGCGATCCAGGTCGACGCGATGTAGCCGCTCCTCACGCCGATCAAGACGGCGAACAGGATGGTGACAGCGATGGCGCCCTGCCTGGTAAGTCGCGGATCCATCGTTGCAAACGCGACAACAGCAATCATCAGCGCCAAACGCATATCGATGAAGGTGCCGTCCTTGATGCTGGACGGAGCGATCACGAACAGCAAGCCCAGCACGGCAAGCGCGACCGATGCGCCCGGCGCCCATCGCGCACGTCGCCGCAGCAGCACGAATGTGGAGAACACCGCGATCCCGGTGACCAATGTGAGACCGATATTCGTCGTCATCACCGGCGTGAACAGCGCCCACAGCTTGTGAATGCCGCCCCACGGACCGATCGACACTGGCCCTTCCGACAGCGGGCACAGGGCGAACAGCAGCACCGCCGGACTCGATGCCAGCGCAAGATGCAGGCCCGCTGCGAGAGTTTGCCGCGCGATCGGTTGCCCGGTGCTCCTCCGAGACAACAGGCGCGCGAGTTCGTCGGTACCGATGAGGAGCGCGAACAGGATCACGCCAAACACATGCGTGAAGAAGATCACGGCCACGCACAGCGCTCCCGCCGCCGTTGCCAGCCAAACGCTGCGCCGTCGCAGCGCCAGCCAGATTGCTGCACAGACCAGCGCAAGCCCGAGCGACAGCAGGAAATTCATGAAGCCGAAATGAAAGATTCCGCTGGTCGCGATCACGCCCGACGCCAGCGGCCACAAGCTGAACCGGCCAAAGGCGACGCGGTGATAAACGACGACACCGATCACCGGCGCCAATAGACTGAGTGCCAGCAGCAGCCGTCCGCCGACATGAACAGGCAGCACTTTCAGCAACGCCAGTCCCAATACATCCATGCCGAGATTGGGCACGATACGCCAATGCGGCGCGTAGAATTGCGACAGCACCGGGTCGTGTGGATGCGCCAATACGAAGATCCGCGCCAGATGGTTGGGATAGTCCAACACTGGCGGCACATCGACGAGCAACAACGGCAATGCAAGTGCGATGGTCAGCGCCAGCGCAGCGAGCAGCCACCACCGGGCGTCCATGGGTGCCGCATCAGACACCCCGCCAGATGCGTTGAAGCTTGATCTCGCCATGCTTGATCTCATCATGCCTGATCTCGTCATGCTTGGGGCAGCATGGCAGAGGCTGATTGAGATCGCGTCAACACATCACTGTCCCCGGCAATCGACTGGCGTGCAACCCTCGCCCACACGATCGCCCGAGTCCTGCGGCCACACAAAAAAAATCGGCCGCCTTGCGGCAGCCGATTGATCTTCACACAGGTGCTGAGTGCTCAGTAGCCATAGCTGCCGTAGCTTGCACCATAGCCGTAACCGCCATGGCTCGCGCCGTAACCGTAGCCACCATAGCTGGCGCCGTAGCCATATCCGCCATAGCCATGGCCGCTATAGCTGGAGCCGAAGTTGAAGCCGTTGCGGCCGCAGGTCGAGCAACCGGTCTGCACCTGCACCGGCGCGTAATAGACCTGAGCCGGCGCCACCTGAACCGTGCGCTGCGTGGTGGCATATTGCGCCGGGATGCGGCGATATTCGGTGCGCGGCGGGGCCACCATCACAGTCTTCGGCACCATCACGGTGCGATACATGGCCGGGCGATGCCGACGAATGGTGTGACCGGGCGACACCATCACGGTGCGCTCCACGGTGCGGTATTGCGGCGGGATCACCTGCGGCTGATAGCAGGTGGTGCAGCCGGCCTGCGCCAGGCTCGGGATCGCCATGCCGGCGGCGACAACAAATGCAGCAACAATGGATTTTTTCATGATCGTGTCCTGTGGCGAAAGCCGTTTGCAAAACCAGTTCGGATCGCTCTCGGACAGTAGACTTAAATGAGCGGCATCGCGGGTCAACGCGGAGTTGTTATTTACCTTGATGAACGTGCTTAAGACGGGGTGACGGACATCACGCGATTTCGCGGCATCGCCGTCATCCGTGCTAATGAGCAGCTTCGTCACAGAGAGCGATTCCATCATGGCCAAAGCCGCAGCCTCCTTCGTCTGCCAGAATTGCGGTGCCGCCTATTCGAAGTGGCAGGGCAAGTGCGAAGCCTGCGGCGAGTGGAATACGCTGGCCGCCGAGGACAGCGCCACCGCGATTCCTGTGTCGGCGCGCTCCAAGCGCAAGGGCCGCACCTTCAATCTCGAAAGCCTGACCGGCACCAGCCAGGAAGCACCGCGCATCCCCTCGGGCATGGGTGAACTCGACCGCGTTACCGGCGGCGGCTTCGTGCGCGGCTCCATCATTCTGATCGGCGGCGATCCCGGCATCGGCAAATCGACGCTGCTGACCCAGGCGACGTCGATGATGGCGCGCGCTGGCCACCGCGTCGTCTACATCTCCGGCGAAGAAGCCGTCGCGCAAGTGCGGCTGCGCGCGGCCCGGCTCGGCCTCGCTGATGCGGCGGTGCAACTCGCTTCCGAGACGTCGGTGGAGGATATCGTCGCGACGCTGTCGGAAGGCACTGTGCCGCGGCTGATCGTGATCGACTCGATCCAGACCATGTGGACCGACACGGTGGAGTCCGCGCCCGGCACCGTCACCCAGGTCCGCGCCTCGGCGCAGGCGCTCATTCGCTTTGCCAAGAAGACCGGCGCCACCATCATCCTCGTCGGCCACGTCACCAAAGACGGCCAGATCGCCGGCCCGCGCGTGGTCGAGCATATGGTCGATGCCGTGATGTCGTTCGAGGGTGAAGGCTCGCAGCAGTTCCGCATTCTGCGTGCGGTGAAAAATCGTTTCGGCCCGACCGACGAAATCGGCGTGTTCGAGATGACGGGCCTCGGTCTGCGCGAAGTCTCCAATCCGTCGGAACTCTTTCTATCTGCCCGGGATCTCGGCTCGCCCGGCACCGCCGTGTTCGGCGGCATGGAGGGCACGCGACCGGTGCTGGTCGAATTGCAGGCTCTGGTTGCTCCGACCACGCTCGGCACACCCCGACGTGCCGTCGTCGGTTGGGACTCATCGCGACTGTCGATGGTGCTCGCCGTGCTGGAGGCCCATTGCGGCGTCAAACTGTCGGGCTACGACGTCTATTTCAACGTCGCGGGTGGCTTGCGGATCAACGAACCTGCCGCCGACCTGGCTGCTGCGGCGGCCCTCGTCTCTTCGCTCTGCAATGCGCCGCTGCCGACTGATGCCGTCTATTTCGGCGAAATCTCGCTTTCCGGCGCGGTTCGTCCGGTGGCGCAGACCTCGGCCCGGCTGAAAGAGGCGGCCAAACTCGGCTTCGGTCGCGCCGTGCTGCCGGAAGCGGCGCGCGGCGATCCCGGCGGCGATGCCGGCCTTGTGCTTAATGCCATCGGCAATCTCACCACACTGGTGGCCGAGATCGCTGCCCGCGGCGTCAAGCCGGCGCGCGATGGCGGCAATACCACACCATCTGACAAAAACGCGCCGCCAGCCCGCTTCCGCCGCGACAACGGGTGACGGTTGCGTGACCTCCCCCGCCCAGCCCGCTATAGAAGATCAGCGCAAAAAACGTGGCCCTCGCGCAACGCTTCGTTCAGGTTCTTCTCCCGAAGCGGAACATTGATGTGTGGCATGGCTCGCAAGCGGTTTTCCGCATCCGCGAGACGTGCCATATCACCGTCACCTGAACGGCAGGTCTTCTGCCGATTCGTGTTTTTGACTGACCGGACCAGACCCGACGATGCCGATCACGATTCTCGACCTTGTCCTGCTCGGTGTCATGCTGATCTCCGGCCTGCTCGCGATGGTTCGCGGCTTCATGCGCGAGATCCTTTCGATCGCGGCGTGGGGCGCCGCTGCGCTGGTCACGCTGTACGCATTCCCGAAGGTTCTGCCGTCTGCGAAGGCCTATATCGCCAACGATACCATCGCCACCGCAGCCACCATCGGCGGCCTGTTCGTGCTGACATTGATCGTGGTTTCGATCATCACCGTCCGAATCTCGGACATGATTCTGGACTCGCGCATCGGCGCACTCGACCGCACTCTCGGTTTCCTGTTCGGCCTGGCCCGCGGCATGCTGATCGTGGTCGTCGCCTTCCTGTTTTTCACCTGGCTGGTTCCCGACAAGCAGCGTCCGGACTGGGTCACGTCGGCTAAATCGCGTGTGATGCTGGAATCCACCGGGAACTGGCTGATGGCACTCTTGCCGGACGACCCTGAAAACACCATTTTAAAGAAGTTCAAGAAGAACAAGCCGGAAGACGAGTCGACGGAAGCGGCGCCGGACGCTCCGGGTGGAAACGATGGCTATTCGAAGCCGGCACGCGACAGCTTGAAGAAGCTGATCGACAAACCCGCGGGACGCTGATCCGTCCCGAGCTTGAACTGAGTGCGCGAGATCTCGTGCGGCATGCACGGCTCGCGACAACAGAGGCGCGGTACACCCGATGCAGAACTCTTTCGACGACGGCGCGGCCCATGATAGCTTCGACGTAAACGACGACCTATCCGGCGATATGCTGCGTGAAAAATGCGGCGTGTTCGGCATCTACGGCCATCCCGACGCGGCTGCCATCACTGCGCTGGGCCTGCATGCCCTGCAGCATCGCGGTCAGGAGGCGGCCGGCATCGTCGCCTTCGATGGCAAGCGCTTCCACTCCGAACGTCGCCTCGGCCTTGTCGGCGACACCTTCTCCCGCCGCGAGGTGATCGAACGCCTCCCCGGCAGTGCCGCCATCGGCCACACCCGTTATTCCACCACCGGCGAAACCATCCTGCGCAACGTGCAGCCGCTGTTCGCCGAATTGAACGCCGGCGGCTTCGCCGTTGCCCATAACGGCAATTTGACCAACGGTCTGACCGTCCGCCGTGAGTTGGTGAAGAACGGCGCGATGATGCAGTCGACCACCGACACCGAGGTGATCCTGCATCTGGTCGCGCATTCCAAGCGCAACCGCTTCATTGACCGCTACATCGAAGCGCTCCGCGCCATCGAAGGCGCCTATGCGCTGGTGTCGCTGACCAACAAGAAGCTGGTCGGCGCGCGCGATCCGCTCGGCATTCGTCCGCTGGTGCTCGGCGAACTCGATGGTTGCCCGATCCTGGCCTCGGAAACCTGTGCCCTCGACATCATCGGCGCGAAATATATCCGCGACATCGAGCCCGGCGAAGTGATCGTGTTCGACGACAAGGGTGCGCAGAGCCACAAGCCGTTCGCACCGCAGCCGCCGCGCCCCTGCATCTTCGAATACATTTACTTCGCGCGGCCGGACTCAGTGGTCGCCGGCCGTTCGGTCTATGACACCCGCAAGCGCATGGGCGAAGAGCTCGCCCGCGAAACCCATGTGGAGGCCGACGTCGTCGTACCGGTGCCGGACTCCGGCGTGCCAGCTGCGATCGGCTACAGCCGCCAGTCCGGCATCCCGTTCGAACTCGGCATCATCCGCAATCATTATGTCGGCCGCACCTTCATTCAGCCGACCCAAAGCGTGCGCGAACTCGGCGTACGCATGAAGCACTCGGCCAATCGCGCCGCGATTGCCGGCAAGCGCATCATCCTGATCGACGACAGCCTGGTGCGCGGCACCACGTCGAAGAAGATCGTCAAGATGATGCGCGATGCAGGCGCCACCGAAGTGCATTTCCGCATCGCCTCGCCGCCGATCACCCATCCCGATTATTACGGCATCGACACCCCGGACCGCGCCGGCCTCCTGGCTGCCACGCATTCGCTAGAGCAGATGCGCGAACTGATCGGCGCCGACTCGCTGGCTTTTGTCTCGGTCGATGGCATCTACCGCGCCATGGGCGAAGCCGGCCGCAACCCGGCACAGCCGAAATTCGCCGATCACTGCTTCACGGGCGATTACCCGACCGCGCTCACCGATATGAGCGAGATCGACGACCCGCGGCAGCTCTCGCTGCTGGCGGAAGCGAGCTGATCACGCGCCGCCACCGTTCCTAAGCCTGCACCAATCAACGTCATGGCCGGGCTTGTCCCGGCCATCAACGTCTGTAGAACCATGCAGCAAAGACGTGGATGCCCGGCACAGGCCGGGCATGACGGAGTGAAGCTGCATCATGACCACAAAGCCCCTCGCCTCGCGTATCGCTCTCGTCACCGGCGCCTCGCGCGGTATCGGCTACGCGACCGCCATCGCACTGGCACGTGCCGGCGCGCACATCATTGCGGTGGCGCGCACCCAGGGCGGCCTTGAGGAGCTCGACGACGCCGTCCGCGCCGAAGGCAGCACCGCGACGCTGGTGCCGCTCAACGTCACCGACCTCGACGGCATCGCGCGGCTCGGCGCCGCTCTGCATGAGCGCCATGGCAAGATCGACATTTTGGTCGGCAATGCCGGCGTCGCCGGCCCGTCATCTCCGCTGGGCCATATCGAGCTGAAGGCGTGGAACGAGACCATGGGCGTCAACGTCAACGCCAATTTCCAGCTGATCCGCTGCATGGAGCCGTTGCTGCAGCAGTCCGATGCCGGCCGCGCGGTGTTCGTCACGTCCGGCACTGCCAATAAGGCTTCCGCTTATCGCGGCCCCTATGCAGCGTCGAAGGCTGCGCTTGAAGCCCTGGTGCGCGTCTGGGCCAATGAAACCGTCACCACGCCCCTGCGTGTCAACCTGTTCAATCCCGGCCCCGTCCGCACCCATATGCGCGCCATCGTGATGCCCGGCGAGGATCCCGAGACGCTGGACACGCCGGCGCAGGTCGCCGACGCCATCGTGCCGCTGTGCCTGCCGTCGTGGACCGAGACCGGCAAATTCGTGGATTACAAGACCGGCAAGGTGATGGGCTTCCATCCGCCGTCGTAACCGCTACACTTCCCCCAAGCGGGACAAACCCGCATCATTTGGGGAGGTTGTCATGGCGTCACGCCTGCGCATGGTCGCACTTGCTGCATCACTCACGCTCGCGAGCTTTGCAGCCCGCGCTGCCGACATTCCCCGCTTCGAGGTCGAAGCCTCCTGGCCCAAGCCTCTCCCGAACAACTGGATCCTCGGCCAGGTCGGCGGCATCACCACCGACAAGAACGGCCATGTCTGGCTGATCCATCGGCCACGCTCGCTGACCGATGACGAGAAAGGCGCGTCGCTCAATCCGCCACGGTCGAAGTGCTGCATCTCGGCGCCGCCGGTGCTTGAATTCGACGCCGAGGGCAATCTGCTGCGCTCATGGGGCGGCCCCGGCGAAGGTTATGAATGGGTCGGCCGCGAGCACGGCATCGAGGTCAGCGACGACGGCTTCGTCTGGATCGGCGGCAACGAGGCCAATGACAATGCGATCCTGAAATTTACCCTCGACGGCAAGTTCGTGATGCAGATCGGCAAGATTGCGCCGTCCAAGGGCAGCAACGACACCACGCAGCTCGGCAAGCCCGCCGAGACCGCCATCGACAAGGATGCCAACGAGATCTATGTCGCCGACGGCTACGGCAATCGCCGCGTCATAGTGTTCGACGCCACCACCGGCGCCTACAAGCGCCACTGGGGCGCCTACGGCAACAAGCCGAACGACGACAAACAGGCGCCTTACGACCCGAATGCGCCGGTATCGCAGCAATTCGCCAACCCCGTGCATTGCGTGAAGCTGGCCAGCGATGGCCTCGTCTATGTCTGCGATCGCATCAACAACCGCGTGCAGGTGTTCAAGAAGGACGGCACCTTCGTAAAGGAGTGGTTCTACGAGAAGGCCACGCTCGGCAATGGCGCGGTGTGGGATCTCGCGGTGTGGCCCGATCCGAAACAGAGCTGGCTGCTGACGGCCGATGGCGAGAACAACGAGATCCGCATTCTCAATCGCGACGATGGCAAGGTGGTCGGCAGCTTCGGCCGCAGCGGCCGCAATGCCGGACAATTCCACTGGATCCACGCCATGGCCGTGGATGCCAGAGGCAATGTCTATACGGCCGAAGTCGATACCGGAAAGCGCATCCAGAAATTCAAGCTGGTATCGGACGCGTTGAAGTAGCCCCATCCGACCGCTTCGGTGACACGCCGTCATGCCCGGGTTCGTCCCGGGCGTTCTCGCCTAGCACCAGACGCCGGAAAGGCGTGGATGGCCGGGACATGCCCGGCCATGACGTGGAGAGAGCAGTGTAGCGCCGATGCCCGCCCCCCTTCGCGTGCCCAGCCTAGTCAACAAAAAGCCCGGCTTCGCAGCCGGGCTTTCAGTGATCGCGTAAGCAGTCGGCTGAATTACCAGCCCATGCCGCCGAACTTGTAGTTCAGGCCGGCACGAACGATATGACCATCGTTCTTGAAGCTGGAAATGTAGCCCCCGGCGCCTGCAACACCTGGCAGCACTGGCACGGTGACGTCGTTACGGCCGAGATCGTAATAGAGATACTCAGCCTTCACGGTCCAGTTGCCGGTCCATGCGTGTTCGATGCCACCACCGACGGTGTAACCGGTCTTGGTATCACGGCTGCTGCCAGCGAACTGCGCGACGTTAGCCGCATTGTTGAAGACGGCGGAATTTTCGACCTGGCCGTAGGCGAAACCACCGGTCGCATAGACCATCGTGCGATCCCAAGCATAGCCGAGACGACCGCGGACCGTGCCGAAGTATTCCATCCGCGACGACAGCGAGTTGTTGAGCGGCGAACCGCCCGCAGCGCCGCCAAGCGCTGGCGGCAAGATCGTCACGAAATTAGTGGTCGAGCGGACGTCGGTATAGGAGATGTCGGCTTCAAGGCCCCACACCCACGGGCTATTCGACTGCCAGTTCCAGCCGATCTGACCGCCGCCGATGAAACCATCGCGATCCACGCCCACGAATGGTGCACGGGCGCCAGCAGCCACGTTCGCGACGTTGCCGGCCAGAATACCGGTCGTATCGACACCGTTGCGATCACCGAACGTATAGCCGGCGTGCAGACCGGCATACATGCCCGACCAGTTGTAAATCGGTGCTACCACCGGTGCGGCCTTGGTGTACATCCGCGGCGCCATGTCGGCGGCGAAGGCCGGTCCAGCGAGCACGACAAGCGCGGCAGTGCCGAGCAGAATCTTCTTCATCATCAGTCCCCTTTGCATTCCCGCGTCGAACCAACGTCGGTTGAGAAGACGATAACGGGCGTCGCACAGGTGGACTGTGGCGCTTTTAGCGCAGACGACGTCGGTCGCTTGATCGTGGCGAGAAAATGGTAACCGGAGAAAGTTTTCAGCCGAAATCGGTAAGCGGGTGTCATGCGTCACGAGCGCGCAGGCGACGACATGATGACGATTTCAGTTCGGTCGTTTGCGCTTATGCGCGAACGGATTCGCCTTCTCGCGCAGCGTGATCCGAATCGGTGTGCCCGGCAGCTCGAACGCTTCGCGCATGCTGTTGGTGAGATAGCGCAGATAGCTGGTCGGCACGGCGTCGGCGCGCGAGCAGAACACCACGAAGCTCGGCGGTCGCGCTTTGGCCTGGGTAATGTAGTTGAGCTTCAGCCGCCGTCCCGACACCGCCGGCGGCGGATTTTTGTCGATGGCATCCTCGAACCAGCGATTCAATGCGGCGGTAGCGATGCGCCGGTTCCAGATCTTGTAGGCCTCCTGGATCGCCCCCATCAGACGGTCGATACCCTCGCCCATCAGGCCGGAGATCGCGACGATCGGGACGCCCTTGATCTGCGGCAGCCAGTGATCGGCCTCGGTGCGCAGCTGCCCGATCATGCCGCCGCGCTTCTCGACCAGATCCCACTTGTTGACCGCCAGCACGAGCGCACGACCTTCGCGCTCGACCAGATCGGTGATGCGCAGATCCTGTTCCTCGAACTTGTTCTGCGAGTCCATCATCATCACGACGACCTCGGCAAAGCGGATGGCGCGCAAAGCATCGGCGACCGAGAGCTTTTCAAGCTTCTCTTCGATGCGCGAACGACGGCGCAGACCCGCGGTGTCGAACAGGCGGAAGTTGCGGCCCTTGTAGTCCAGCTCGACCGAGATCGAGTCGCGTGTGGTGCCGGCTTCCGGCGACGTCAGCAGGCGTTCTTCGCCGAGCAGATAATTGATGGTGGTTGATTTGCCGGCATTGGGGCGACCGACGATGGCGACGCGGATCGGGCGCGTGGCGATCTCCTCATCGGTCCACTCTTCCGCGATGGGTTCTTCTTCGTCTTCATCCTCGTCGATCGGCGCCGGCATCAGCTTGGCGAGTTCGTCATAGAGCTCGCCGAGGCCCTCGCCGTGTTCGGCGGAAATCTGGATGGGGTCGCCGAGGCCGAGCGCGTAGGACTCCATCGCACCGACCTCGCCATGCTTGCCCTCGCTCTTGTTGGCAAGCAGCATCACAGGCTTGTTGGCGCGGCGTGCGAAATCCGCAAAGGCGCGGTCGTTCGGGGTCAGGCCCATGCGGGCGTCGATGACGAAGAACAGCGCGTCGGCGAGCGCGATGGCGGTTTCGGTCTGCTCCTGCATGCGCGCGGTGAGCGAGCCCTTGGCGCCTTCATCAAGGCCGGCGGTATCGATGATGGTGAATTCGAGATCACCCAGCCGGGCTGCGCCCTCGCGCCGGTCGCGGGTAACCCCGGGGGTGTCATCGACAAGCGCCAGCTTCTGCCCGACCAAACGGTTGAACAGCGTGGACTTGCCGACATTGGGCCGGCCGATAATGGCAATCGTATAAGAAGACATGGGCGATCCGTGCGCCCGTTATGGACGTTCTGTCAATGCGCGGAGTTGCGCGAGCTTAACGTGAGAAACTTCCCGACGGCATCGGCGCCGGAAATCCGCCGGAGGACTGCGGCTGCTGTTGCTGCTGTGCTGGCGCGGCAGCAGGCGCGTCGGGCGGCGGTGCAGTGGTGCGACGACGGGTGATCTTGCGGCCAGCCGGCGGCGGCGCAACGCCGGAGGCGCCGCCGTCCTCGGTCGAGGCCGCATCAGGCGCGCCATCCTGACGGACGGTGCCCACCTCGACATTGCCGCGGCTGCGCGATTTGGCCTTGCGGCCACTTGGCGGCGCAGCAGCCGGCTGCGCCGGTGCCGCTGCTGCGGCAGATGCCGCTGCGGCCTGTTCGGCTTGCTGGCGTTCGACGCTTTCCTTGTAGAGATCGCGGGGCACACCCTGCTCGAGGCCGGGAACACCTTCGGGGAACACCGGCCGGCGGTCGCCGGGCAGCTTCTTCTTGGTGTCCAGAAAATCCAGCAGATCCGACGGATCCCAGCTCGACGCGCCGCCGCAGCCTGACAGCGCGCTTGCGAGCGTGATGAGAACAGCAGCGGAAACAAGGCGTTGCATCGACGAGCGCATGGGCTTCTCACTCAAACTCGGTTGGATGCCGGATCAGCTCTTGGCCGCCGGCGGCAGCAGCGCCTGCAGCGATTCCGCGCGGGTGCGGATGCTCGCCGGCGTCTCGGAATCGTTGGACATCGCCTCCACCCATTTGCGCGTCTCGGCGGCATTGCCGGCCTTCCAGGCGGCCAGCGCAAGTAGTTCGCGGGCTGAATGACGATAGGTGGCGGTGGCCGCCGTCGCCGGCTCGAGCCTTGGCACGAGCTGATCGTAAGCCGTCGTGTCCAGCAGCAACACGCCTGACCGCACGCGCCCTAGATCGCGCTCGGCGGGCGCGACGGTGGAGTCCGCAATGACAGCGTCATACAGCTTGACCGCCGCTGCCGCGTCGCGCTTGGCGGCCTCGCCGGCAGCGCGCAGACGCGCCAGCGTGCGATAGCCCGCCGGTGCTTCGGCCGCGAGTTTCGCAAAGGCGGCTTCAGCTTCCGCTGGCTTGTTCTGCTCGGACAATTCCGCAGCCTTATCAAAGGCCGCGCCGGCTTCAGCCGCCTTTTTGCCTTCCAGATACGAATAAGCGCGCCAGCCGCCGACGCCGCCGACGATTAGGATCGCGACCAGAATGATCAGCAGCGAGTATTTTTCCCAAATCCGCTTCAGCTGCTCGCGACGCAGGTCCTCATCGACTTCGTTAAATAATTCAGACACTTAGAGATTCCTGTGACGGATCGGCCGCGCTCACCCCGAGCGGCGCAAAGGCAATCGCCCGCGCATGGCGGCGGCGATACCCTAGCGTTATGGCGTTGGCAAGGCAAAGCCAGCGCGATCAAGGTGTTATCCCGAAACGCGCGCGCCGCAAACCGAATTCGCGCGTCAGTTCATTCCGCCGGCGCCGCCGCTGGTGCGGCCATTGGCGTTGGAGTCGGCGCCGTTGTCGCCGAAAGCGGAATTGGCGTTATTGCCGCCCAGGGCCGCGTTGCCGCGCGTCATCGCAGCGGGATCAACGACATGCCGCGGCTGCTCGACACGCGGCCGGGGCTGCTGCGGTCGCCTTGCATCCTGGCTGTGACCGGCGTGCGGGACCATGGCCAGGCCGGCGGCGATTCCGAGCAATTTCAGTAGCTTCATAGCGAACGTCCTTCGCGGGCAGCCCCGCACATCTAACACCGGAAAACGCGGTACATTCCCGCATTTACGCGCAAATGGTGAGGCTGTTGAAACGCAGGGCAGATCACCCCTTCGGCTTGCCGCCATAGACATGCTCTGGCCCGGGAAACGCCCGCGAGCGGACTTCGGTGGCGTAGCCCTCGATGGCGGCTTCGATGAGGGAACCGATATTGCCGTATTTTTTGACGAATTTCGGCACCCGCGCATTGAGGCCGAGCATGTCTTCCAACACCAGCACCTGGCCGTCGCAAGCGGAGCTGGCACCGATGCCGATGGTGGGGATCGCAATGGTCTGGGTAATCTTGCGCGCCACCGGTTCGGCCACCGCTTCGATCACGACAGAGAATGCGCCGGCCTCAGCCACCGCAATCGCATCGTTCTGAATCGGACCGCTCACATTCTCGCCGCGCGCCAGCGCTTCGGCTTCGTCCTTGCCCTGCGAACGGAACGAGCCGAGCGCGTTGATCGATTGCGGGGTCAGGCCGATATGGGCCATCACGGGAATGCCGCGCTCGGTGAGAAACGCGATGGTCTCCGCCATCCGCGCGCCACCTTCGAGTTTGACGGCACCGCAATGCGTTTCCTTCATGATCCGCGCCGCCGAATGAAACGCCTGCTCTTTCGAGGCTTCATAGGAGCCGAACGGCATATCGACGACGACCAAGGATTGCTTGGAGCCGCGCATGACGGCGTGGCCCTGCAGGATCATCATTTCCAGCGTCACCGGCACCGTGGTCTCGAAACCATGCATCACATTGCCGAGGGAGTCGCCGACCAGGATGACGTCGCAATAGCGATCGACCAATGAAGCCGTGTGCGCGTGATACGAGGTCAGCATCACGATCGGCTCGCCATTCTTGCGCGCCAGGATATCGGGGGCGGTCTTGCGCTTGACGGCTGACTGGATCGACATGGTTTATGCTCCGAACACGGGCACGCCGATCACCACCGGGTGGAAGGCAAAGCCCAAAGCGAGATAAGCGACGACGCCGACACCGACGGCAATCGCATCATTGCCGACACCTCCCACCGGGATCGGCGGCGCGCCACCATCGGTGCGGCGCTTCAACGAGATGCGATCGAACACCGCCCAGGCGAGGAACGCACCGAACAGAATGATCGAGCCGAGATCGCCATTGGCGAGCAGATGCGCGGTCGCCCATAATTTGACGCCGGCCAGCATCGGATGCTTCAGCGTGGTGAAGATGCGGCCGCGGATGTAGGACGCGGCGACCATGATCACCGCCGGCAACATCAGCGCGATGCTGATATGCTTCATCGCCACCGGCGGATACCAGACATCGATCCAGCCATGAGCGCGATAGTTTGCATAGCCCCACACGATCAGCACCAGCCCGATCACCGAAACCAGCGAATAGCCGATCTTGTAACCGCCCTCGCCAAACCGTGCGATCAGCTCGGCGCGCTGGCCGCGCCGCGTCGTCAACAGATGGATGCCGAGAAACAGCACGAGGCCAAGGATCATCACGCTCAAGCCCATGACAGCTGCCCCATGATCGTCGTCCTCTCAAAGCGAGGTTGCGCGCCGGATGGCTTGCTCGCCCCGAAATTCTAATTATGGTCCCGCTCGCCCGGCGTCATGCGCTCTTAGCGTCAGGATGCTGTTCGGGTATCACTTTTCCGGGGAAACGCGCAATGCTGCGAAACGTCGTCACCTCCGCCCGCGCTAGCTTGGCGCTCGCGGCCCTGCTGGTTGTCGCAGTGCCGCACGCCGCGTTTGCACAAACCGTTTGGCCGCCGAAATTCGTCCGCATCATCGTGCCGTTCGGCCCCGGAGCCAGCCCCGACATCGTTGGCCGCGTCCTCGCCGACAGCCTCGCCGCGCGACATCCCGGCACCAATTTCGTGGTGGAGAATAAGCCTGGCGCCTCCGGCAATATCGGCACCGATGCGATCGCCAAAGCCGTGCCGGATGGTTCGACCATCGGCATCTCGCTCGGCGGTCCGCTCGCCATCAACACACTGCTGTTTGCCAAGCTGCCCTACAATCCCGACACCGACATCGCGCCGATCACGCTGCTGACGCAGCTGCCGAGCGCGCTTGCGGTGCCGACCAGCCTCGGCGTCAATTCGGTGGCGGAGCTCTTGGCCAAAGCCAAGAGTGACGGCCAGGGCAACAACAAGGGTCTCGCTTACGGGTCGATCGGCGTCGGCACGCTGTCGCAGATCTGCATGGAGGCGATCGCGCAAAAAGCTGGTGTCAGCATGGTGCACATCCCCTATCCGTCCTCACCGGCTGCGACCACTGCACTGATCCGCAGCGATGTGCAGGTGGCGTGCCTGCCGGCAATCGGTGTGACGCCACAGCTCTCCACAGGTGCCGTGAAGATCTTGGCGGTGACCACCGCGCAGCGGTCGCCGTTCCTGCCCGATGTGCCGACGCTGAAGGAGAGCGGCGTGGACGTTCAGTCGGATGCGTGGAATGCGCTGGTCGGCCCAGGCGGCCTGCCGCAAGAGATGGTGGCCGCGATTAATACCGAAGTCCGCAAGACGCTGACCGAGCCGGCCGTGATCGCCAAGCTGAACACCCAACTGATCACGCCGTCGCCGTCGACGCCGGACGAATTGCGCAAACGCATGAGCGACGAGAAAGCGCTATGGGCCGATGTGATCAAGGCGGCGAAGATCAGGATCGAGTGAGGCGCATGCCGATGTGACCCGGCTGCGCACGCCGACGTCGCCCCGGGACTATGCCCGGGGACCCAACTATCCCTGCGTCGCTTCACATCCGCCGAAAGACGACTCCGATGATGAAGCCGGCGGCGGCGGCAAGGAGGACGTCCTTGACCGGGTTCTCGTTCACTGACTTGGCGGTGGCGTCATAGGCGCGGCCGGACTGGTGCTTGGTTTCGTCCCAGACCTTACGCGCGACATCGCTGGAGTCGTCGAGCACCTGTTCGGCGCGTTCGCCGGCATCGCGCAGATTATCCTTGGCCTGGCCGTAAAGATTCTGGCCCATCCCCTCGATCTGACGGCCAACGCCCGATGCGCGCGTGTCCTCGTGACCGACGGCATTGCCGGCGAGTTCTTCGATCTTGCCGCCGAATTCCTTGGCGGCACCTTTGAAACGATCCGGATCCATTACGCAGTCCTCAAAGTATGTCAGTTGCAATACCAAGGGAACTTTCAGAGCGTTCTTCGGTTCCTTTTGCGGACGCGAGAATAGACTCGCGCAGGCATTGAAGGACAACGGGCCGTGGGCATCATCTGGACAATCATCATCGGCTTTCTCGCCGGCGTCATCGCGAAATTCATCATGCCCGGCTCGAACGAGCCATCGGGCTTCATCATGACCACCATTCTCGGCATCGTCGGCGCCGTGGTCGCGAATTTTCTGGGCCAAGCCCTCGGCTGGTACCGCGTCGGCGAAGGCGCCGGCCTGATCGGTGCCGTGGTCGGCGCCCTGATCGTGCTGTTCGTCTGGGGCATCATCTCGAACCGCCGCACGGTGTGATCGCGATCG
>SDZE01000159.1 GCA_004173095.1 Bradyrhizobiaceae bacterium | reverse complement strand
AGTGTCTTGGCCGCATCGAACAGCCGCGCCGTCTGCTGCGGCGAAAACGCGATGCCCTCGCAGAAGGCATCCACCGCGTCGGCCAGCTTGAGCGCGGCCACCGCCGGCAGAGTGTCGCGAATGACGCCGTCGATATAGGCGTCGCGGTCGCCATTCGCTTCCGGCGGCATGGCATGGGCGCCGAGAAACGTGGTGACCACCGCGATGTCGCGCGCGCGACCGATCTGACGCGCCGCCTTGAGGCAGCGGATCTCGGTGTCCTTGTCGAGCCCGTAACCGGATTTGATCTCGATGGTGGTGACGCCCTCGGCGATCAGGTGATCGAGGCGTCGCAGGCCGCTGGCCACCAGGTCAGCCTCGCTCGCGCTGCGGGTGGCGGTCATACTAGCGGCGATGCCGCCGCCGGCGCGTGAGATCTCTTCATAGGTGGCGCCTTGCAGCCGCATCGCGAATTCATGGGCGCGATGGCCGCCATAGACGAGATGCGTATGACAATCGACGAGGCCCGGGGTCATCCAGCGGCCGCCGCAATCGATGCGCTCGGCCGCGTCGGCACTGGCCGGCAGATCGGACATCGCGCCGACAAAACCGATCCTACCGTCTTTCGATGCGATGCATCCACGCTCGATGATGCCGAGGCCAGAGAGTCCCTCTGCCATGGTGGCGAGGCGGACGTTGCTCCAGATCGTGTCAAACGAGTGCGGGTCGTCGGTCATGAGGCGATGCCACTCTTTTGGGACGCTCTATGTCTATACATAACCAGCGCCCTCGCTTATTGTCGAGCGTCTTTTGAATGCAACAGGCCAGCGCCATGGCAACGAATCCCGCTGCAACAAAGCTGTTCTTCGCACATGCGCTGCTCCCCGGCGGCTGGGCGCGGGACGTCACGCTGACGATCGAGAAGGGCGTGATCGCAGCCGTTGCCGACAATTCGAGCAGTGCCGGCGCGGAAATCGTCAGCGGTGTGGCGCTGCCGGGTCTGCCCAATCTGCATAGCCACGCGTTCCAGCGCGGCATGGCCGGCCTCACCGAGACCCGCGGTGAAACCCAGGATAGTTTCTGGACCTGGCGGCAGTTGATGTATCGCTTCATCGATGCATTGACGCCCGATGATGTCGAGGCCATCGCGGCCTTCGCCTATGCCGAGATGCTGGAAGGCGGTTTCACATCGGTCGCCGAGTTTCATTATCTGCATCACGACGCGGCCGGCCATGCCTACGCCGATCCGGCGGAAATGGCATCGCGCATCGCGGCGGCCAGCAGCGACACCGGCATCGGCCTCACGCTGTTGCCGAGCTTCTATCAAGTCGGCGGTTTCGGCGGCGTCGCGCCGGTGCATGGCCAGCGCCGCTTCATCAACGATCCCGCGCGATTCCTCGTCTTGCTTGAACGTTCGCGCGCTGCGGTCCAGTCGGTCGATGACGCGGTGGTCGGCATTGCACCGCATTCCCTGCGCGCGGTCACGCCGGAAGCGCTGCGCGAGGTGTTGCAGGCTGTACCGACGGGCCCGTTGCATATTCATGTGTCCGAACAGACCAAGGAAGTCGAAGACTGCATCGCATGGTCGGGGCAGCGCCCGGTGGCGTGGCTGCTCGATCATCTGCCGGTGGATCGGCGCTGGGTTCTGATCCACGCGACTCATATGACGGACGACGAAGCGGCCGGTGTGGCGAAGGCCGGTGCGGTGATCGGCCTGTGTCCGCTCACGGAGGCCAGTCTCGGTGATGGCATTTTCGAGGGCCCGCGTTTCATCGATGGCGGCGGCGTGTTCGGCGTCGGCAGCGATTCCAATATAGAGATCACTGCACCCGGCGAACTCAAGCAGTTCGAATACAGCCAGCGCCTCGCCTGTCGTGTCCGCAATGCCGTCGCGCGTCGCGCCGGTGAATCCACCGGGCGCGCGCTGTATGAACACGCACTGGCCGGCGGCGCGCAAGCTTCGGGACGGTCGATCGGGGCGCTTGCGGTGGGTAAGCGCGCCGATATCGTGACGCTCGATACGTCGCATCCCGATCTCTGTGCCGTGAGCGGCGATCGCTGGCTTGATTCCATGGTTTTCGTTGCCGGCAAGCCGGCAGTCGATAGTGTCTTTGTCGGCGGCACGCGTGTGGTCGAAGGTGGTCGGCATCTCAAACGGTCCGCCATCAGCGCCCGCTATCAGCGCGTCATGCAGCGATTGGCTGGCTTGTAATGGCAAATCCGCGTGGGCCGAAGGCGGGCAACGGCAAGGCGCAGGTGGCGCCGCAGGCGCTCTACCAGCGCATTCGCGCCGATCTCGAGGACAAGATCCTGTCGGGCCGCTGGCCGCCCGGGCACCGAATTCCGTTCGAGCATGAATTGGTCGAGACCTATCAATGCTCTCGGATGACCGTGAACAAGGTGTTGTCGGGACTTGCAGCCACCGGCGTCATCGAGCGCAAACGCCGTGTCGGTAGTTTTGTCGCCAAGCCGGTGGTGCAATCTGCCGTGCTGCACATTCCGGATATCCAGGCCGAGATCGCCAAGCGCGGCGAAAGCTATGGATATGAGTTGCTGTCGCGCAAGCGGCGCAAGGCGACCAAGGATGATATCGAACGTCTCGGCATCGATAAAAGCTGCGACGTGCTCGCGCTGAACTGTCGCCATGTCGCGATGGGCCGTCCGTTCGCCTGGGAGCAACGTCTGATCAATCTCGACGTCGTGTCGGCTGCATCGGACATCGACTTCACCCGGGTGCCGCCCGGCACCTGGCTCCTCGGTCATGTCGCATGGAGCGAAGCGGAACATCAGATTACGGCCTGTCTGGCCGATGACGACGCGCGCAAGGCGCTGGCGCTGAAGAAGCCGGCCGCCTGTCTCGTGGTCGAGCGCCGCACCTGGCGCAAGACCAAAGTGATCACCTCGGTCCGCGTCACCTATCCGAACGATCTCTATCGTCTCACCGCGCGCTTCACGCCGGCAGGCCGCGGATGACGGTACGCCATGATCTATCTGTCGCAGGGATGCCGCCGAAATTGACTCTGGCCATCCACCATGCTGCCGTGCAGTATCTTTCAAAACGAGCTGAGGAGAGTGGGTTATGAAGTTGATTGGAGTATCCGTCGCCGCCGTGCTTGCTGCTCTGGCCGCTACGCCTGCCGCTGCGCAGACCAAGGTGACCATCGCCATCTCGGGCTGGACCGGCTTTGCGCCGCTGACCCTGGCCAAGGAAGCCGGGATCTTTGCGAAGAACGGCCTTGACGTCACCATCAAGAAAGTGCCGCAAGCGAGCCGCCACCTGGCCATCGCTTCGGGCGACGTGCAATGCGCCGCGACCACGGTCGAAACCTGGATCGTGTGGAATGCCAACGGCGTCCCCACCACGCAGCTGTTCCAGCTCGACAAGTCCTACGGCGCTGACGGCATGGCGGTCCGCGCAGGCACCGCATCGATCAAGGATCTGAAGGGCAAGACCGTCGCCGCTTCGGCACCGGGCACCGCGCCTTACTTCACGCTCGCCTGGTTTCTGAAAAAGAACGGCCTCAGCGTGAAGGATGTCTCGGTCGTGAACATGGAGCCTGGTCCGGCAGCGCAGGCTTTCATCGCCGGGCAGAACGATGCGGCCATGACCTATGAGCCATATCTATCTGCCGTGCGCGAAAAACCCGAAGCCGGCAAGATCATCGCGACGACGCTCGACTATCCGATGATCATGGACACCTTCGGCTGCGCGCCGAAATTCATCGCCGAGAACGAAGGTGCCGTGAAGGCATTGGCGAAGAGCTATTTCGAAGCTGTCGCCATGATCAAGGCCGATCAAGCCAAGTCCTATGAGATCATGGGCGCTGACGTGAAGCAGTCGGGCGAGGCGTTCGGCAAGTCGGCGCAGTATCTGCGCTGGCAGGATCAGGAAGCGAACAAGACCTTCTTCGCCGGCGAGCACGCGGCTTTCTCGAAGGAAGCAGCCGACCTGCTGCTGGAGATCGGCGTGATCAAGCAGCTGCCCGATATGGCGAAGCTCGCTGATCCCCGTTTCATTCAGTAGAGCGATAGAACCATCAGCCGTCATTGCGAGCGCAGCGAAGCAATCCAGGATGCCAAGAACTGGATTGCTTCGTCGCTTCGCGCCTTGCAATGACGACAACGGGCACCGACTGTCACACACATGAAACCCCTCGCTCCCATCTCCTCGCCTGCGCGAGTCGTGCTCGGCATTTCATTCTTCGTGCTGTTCGTCGCCGTGTGGTCATTCGCAACCTTCGGCGGCTTCGTCTCGAAGACCTTCCTCGCCAATCCCCTGACGATGATCGAGGACGGCTGGCTGTTGCTCACCAAGCAAGGCTTCCTGTTCGACATCGGCATGACCATCTGGCGCGTGGTCGGCGGTTTCGTGCTGGCTGCATTGGTGGCAGTGCCGCTGGGTATTCTGATGGGTGCCTATAAGCCGATAGAAGCCCTGCTTGAGCCGTTCGTGTCGTTCGCGCGCTATCTGCCGGCGTCCGCTTTTATCCCGTTGCTGATCCTGTGGGCTGGTATCGGCGAATTGCAGAAGCTGCTGGTGATCTTCATCGGCTCGGTGTTCCAGTTGATCCTGATGGTAGCCGTCACCGTCGGCAGTGTGCGCCGCGATCTCGTCGAGGCGTCGCTGACACTGGGCGCCAAGGATGACGGTGTGTTGCGTCGGGTCCTGATCCCGTCGGCTGCGCCGGAGATCGCTGAAATTCTCCGTCTCGTTCTCGGCTGGGCCTGGACCTATGTGATCGTCGCCGAGCTGATCGGTTCGTCGTCGGGCATCGGCCACATGATCATCGACAGCCAGGCGCTGCTGGCCACCGGCCAGATCATCTTCGGCATTATCGTAATCGGCATCATCGGATTGATTTCGGACTACGTCTTCAAGGCCGCGAACAGGCGCCTGTTCCCGTGGAGCATCATTTGAGCAAGCTCGTCATCGAGAACGTCTCGCGCGTTTTCCCTGCGGTTCGCGGCGGCATGCCGACGCGTGCGTTGGAGCCGACAAACCTCACCGTCGCCGACAATGATTTCGTCACCGTTCTCGGCCCGTCCGGCTGCGGCAAGTCCACCCTGCTGCGCATGGTCGCTGGTCTCGACACGCCGACCACAGGCCGCATTCTGCTGGACGGCAAGGCCATCACAGGCCCCGGCGCCGATCGCGGCATGGTGTTCCAGTCTTACACGCTGTTTCCCTGGCTCACCGTGGCGGAGAACGTTGCCTTCGGCCTGCGCGAGCGCGGCATCTCGCAAAAGGAACGCAGCGACATCGCGCGCAGCTGGCTCGACAAGGTCGGGCTCACCAGTTTCGCCAGTCATTTTCCGAAACAGCTATCCGGCGGCATGCAGCAGCGCACCGCGATCGCGCGTGCGCTCGCCAATGATCCCAAGATGCTGCTGCTCGACGAGCCGTTCGGTGCGCTGGACAACCAGACCCGCGCGCTGATGCAGGAACTGTTGCTCGGCATCTGGGAACGCGAACGCAAGACGGTAATCTTCGTCACCCACGATATCGAGGAAGCGATCTTCCTTGCGTCGCGTGTCGTGGTGATGTCGGCACGCCCCGG
>SDZE01000115.1 GCA_004173095.1 Bradyrhizobiaceae bacterium | reverse complement strand
GCCCTCCCCCGCAAGGGCGGGAGAGGGAGCACGTCTGTCGGTGCGTCGTTGCAATTCAACATTTTAAACAGCCACGACGCTTCTCTTCTCCCTCCCCGGAGCGAAGCGAATTCGAAGCTTGGCAAGTGAAGCTCCGACCGCAGTGTCCCCTCTCCCGCTTGCGGGGGAGGGTCAGGGAGGGGGCAGCCACAAACGCGACGTCACGTGGGGCGCCCCCACCCCGGCCCTCCCCCGCAAGGGCGGGAGAGGGAGAAGAGGCGCGTCGCTTCCTCTACATGTCAAACAGCCACGTCATCCGCGAAACCAAACATCCCTGAGACCACCGATCTTTGAATCCATGCGATCCCGTTCTCGCGGCGCATAAGCGCCCGAGGTGTGAGCATTCCTGTCGCCCTCTTTGGAAAGAGGGCGCGCGGAACGCCGGGTGCCCGATGCACCCTGGGCCTATGCGCTGATGCGGTACTCCGCATGAGGATGCGCACAGGACTTCGGAGACACAGGGCGATGGCCCAGCGTTCCGCACGCGGTGGTGCTTCCGGTTGCTTCGTGCTCTCCCGGGTGCTGATTGGTCACCCTCTGCTGCGTGAGTTTCCGAGGATCGGTTGATCCAGGGAACCTTCTGCATCGTGCCTCCAGGCACGGGACGGCACGACTTGGCCGGCGCTCGCGGCGTTGTCCGTCTGCGCCTTGGAAATATGCCTCACAGCACCTCTCGGCACCGCCCTGACATGCCCCGCCGCGCCTTGGACGCCTTGAGCGTCACCGCATCCCACTTCGCAGATCGTGACGATCGCGAACCACCCCTCTCAGTGAGGCGGGACAGGACGGAGAATGATCAATGAGAGGAATATTGTCAAGAACAAAAGTGGAACATTTTGCGCTTGCCTCGCTCCGTCATTCCGGGGACGGACCGCCGCCGCAGGCGTCGGGACGGAGCCCGGAATCCCGGAGTGTTGAGCACCTTTGTCCTCGCGGGCGGAGAGAAGTGATCATCACTTCAAGATTCCGGGTTCGCTCGCTCACGCGAGCGCCCCGGAATGACGCGCGCGGGGGGCTGCCTCAATAATCCTTCAACAGCCGCTCGATGTAGTCGAGTTCGAGCTGCGGGCGGGTGGTGTCGCCGAGGCGGCGGCGTAGCTCT
>SDZE01000034.1 GCA_004173095.1 Bradyrhizobiaceae bacterium | reverse complement strand
CCATGAACCTGACCGAGCCACATTGCGGCACGGACCTCGGCCTGCTCCGCACCAAGGCCGTCAAGCAGGACGACGGCAGCTACAAGATCTCCGGCACCAAGATCTTCATCTCGTCGGGCGAGCATGATCTCGCCGACAACATCATCCATCTGGTGCTGGCCCGCATCGAAGGCGCACCGGCCGGCATCAAGGGCGTGTCGCTGTTCGTGGTGCCGAAGGTGCTGGTGAATGCCGATGGCTCGCTCGGCGACCGCAACGGCGTCGTCTGCGGCTCGCTCGAGCACAAGATGGGCATTCACGGCAACTCGACCTGCGTGATGAACTACGACAACGCCACCGGCTGGCTGATCGGTGAAGAGAACAAGGGCATGCAGGGCATGTTCGTGATGATGAACGAGGCCCGGCTCGGCGTCGCCGTGCAGGGCCTCGCGCAGTCCGAGGTGGCCTATCAGAATGCGGTGGCCTATGCGAAGGACCGCCTGCAGGGTCGCTCGTTGACCGGACCGAAGTCGCCCGACAAGCCGGCCGACTCCATCATGGTGCATCCCGACGTGCGCCGCACGCTGCTGACCATCCGCGCCTTCAACGAAGCCGCCCGCGCCATGGTGGTGTGGACCGCGCTGAAGAGCGACGTCGCCCACCGCTCCGAGGATCCGAAGGAGCGCCAGGCCGCCGACGATCATCTCGGCCTGATGACTCCGGTGCTGAAGGGTGTCCTCACCGATGGCGGCTTCGCCAACGCGGTGTCGGCCCAGCAGATGTTCGGCGGCCATGGCTACATCGCCGAATGGGGCATGGAGCAGTTCGTGCGCGATGCGCGTATCGCTATGATCTATGAAGGCGCCAACGGCATCCAGGCGCTCGATCTGGTAGGCCGCAAGCTGCCGCGCGACGGCGGCCGTGCGGCGATGGCGTTTTTCGGGGAAGTAGCGGCGTTTGCCAAGGAGCATGGCGGCGACGAGGCGATGAAGCCTTATGTCGATCCGCTGTCGAACGCGCTCGGTCACCTGCAGCAGGCGACGATGTGGCTGATGAACAATGCGATGACCAAGCCCGACAATGCCGGCGCCGGCGCCACCGACTATATGCAACTGTTCGGCCTGACCGCTTTCGCCTATATGTGGGCGAAGATGGCCAAGGT
>SDZE01000040.1 GCA_004173095.1 Bradyrhizobiaceae bacterium | reverse complement strand
TCGAGGCAGATCGCCGCCATCGCCACCGCCTTCTTCCTGCCGTTCTCCACCAGCGGCCAGGCGATCGCTGTGTCCGTCTTCGCCGTGCTGGCGTTGCTGACGCTGGATCGCGCTCGCTTTATCGACACCATGCGCAAGCCGGCAGCGTGGCTGCCGGCTGCACTGTTCACGCTGATCCTGGTCGGTGTGTCGTGGTCGATGCTACCGTTCGGCGATGCGATTAAATGGGCCGGGCCTTATGCCAAGCTGCTCCTGATCCCGCTGCTGCTGGCAACTGCATTCACCCCACGGCAGGCGCTACAGATCGGCTATGGATTTCTGGCCTCCTGCCTGGTGATCCTCGCTTTGTCCTACGCAGCGCTGCTGTGGCCGACAGGACCATGGACATGGTTCAAATCCATCGGGGTTCCGTTCAAGGACAATGCCGTCCAGAGCGAATGTTTCGCGATCTGCGCGCTCGGGCTGGCATTGGGCGCCACCTATGTCTGGTCCGATGGCAATCGCCGCCGCGCCATTGCGCTTGGTCTGTTGGCACTCATATTTTTTGCCGATATTTTCCTGATCTATATCTCAAAGACCGGCATGCTGGTGGCCTTCACCATGGTCGCGATCCTGGTCATCGCGATCGGCGGCTGGCGAACGTCGTTCATCATCGGCATTCCCATCATCGCGATCGTCGTGGTCACGCTCGCGATGTCGCCGGGCGCGAAATCGAGATTCAACGAGATCGCATCCGATGTCACGGCGGGCGCCGAGACCAAGAATGTATCGACCGCCTCGCGCATCGATTTCTGGAGCAAGGCTGGAGAATTCGTCAAGCAGGCACCGCTGCTTGGCCACGGCACCGGCAGCATCAGGCCGCTTTATCAGAGTCTGGAGGCCACGCGTCCGTCGCCCTATGGCGAAGCGGTCGCCGATCCACATAATCAGTTCCTGCACACCACCCTTCAGGTCGGCCTGATTGGAGGATTGATCCTGCTGGCGATGTGGGCGGTCCATTTTCGGCTCTTCATCAGGCGCGATTTTGCCAGCGTCATGGGCCTCGGTATTTTCGCCATGACGTTTGTCGGTTCGCTGTTCAACAGCCATATCTCGCAGGTGACGCAGGGCATGTTGTACTGCCTCGGCGTCGGCATGCTGGGCGCCGTGGTGCTGCATCGTGATGCCAGCGCCGCACTTCCCCGATCCGATCGCAAAGAGCCATAGTCATTCCATGTCCCTCGACTCCGTTCGCGCCGATCTCGCCGCCAAGGCGCCGGATCTCACCATCACCGTCACCGAGCAGAGCTCTGCCACCGTCGCCCTCGCGGCCGAAGCGTTGGGGGTGGAGCCCGGGCAGATTGCCAAGACATTGTCGGTGCGGGTCGGCGAGCGCGTGGTGCTGGTGGTCACCAAGGGCACGGCGCGGCTCGACAACAAGAAGGCGCGCGAGGCGCTCGGCGGCAAGCCGCGCATGCTCGGCGCCGAGGAGGTGGTGGCGCTGACGGGGCATCCGGTCGGCGGCGTCTGCCCGTTCGGTCTGGCGACGCCATTGCCAGTCTATTGCGACGTGTCGCTGCAGGACTATGCCGAAGTCTGGCCCGCGGCGGGCTCGATCAACAGTTCGGTCCGCGTCACACCGATGCGGATGGCGGAACTGACCGCAGCCACCTGGGTCGACGTGTCGCAAGCGCCGGGAGTGCCGGATCAGGCAGCCGTCACAGCGCTGCAAGCCGAGAATAAATAGGCTGCGGCACATCGCGGGCCGAGAAGAAATTGCCTGCCGGCGCAGCCCGCTGCAGGGCACGCATTGCTTTTTTCACGGCCCTCTCGACATCCGCTGCGGAGGTCACGATTTTCCGGACAACGCAGCGCACAGGCCGCTGCGCGGAGATCGACGATGCACAACAAATCCCCTGCCCCGGCCCCGCGTTCGGCACGCACCTGGCGGATTCTGCAGGCGATGATCGCAGCCGCTGCGGCCGGCCTCAGCACGGCCGGCGTCTGAACGAGGCCACCGCCTGCCACGCCCCGCTGCATCGGACGCAGCAATGCAACATCGCGCGTTAGCCAATTCTTGAAGGTATCAAGCTAGCGTCCTCGCCCATCCGCCAGGTTGCGGGCCGGGAGGGGTGAATGCGGCTTTTGCCGATCAGCGATACCGATCGCAGCTGGGGCGTCCTGAAGTCGCAATGGCGCAAGGCAGCCGAAGCCGTCGAGGAGGACTTCTCGACCTATGCGATCGGCACATTTGCAGCACTCGATCCGCTGGTGCAGAGTGGCAAAGGCAACCTTTACGGGCTGTTCGACGGCGCGGCCGCGCAGGCTTTCTGCCAGGTCAACAAACTGCTGATGCCGAAGTTCGAAGGCCCGGTGCTGCGCGCACGCTTCATGACCATTTCGCCGGCCTACGACCTCGGCTCCGCCGGCGCCGACAGATACGGCCAGCTGTTGATCGAACTGTTCTCCGGCGTGGTCTGGCTGTCGCGCAATGCATTGGCCGCGCAGCATGTGCTGTTCCATCTGCGCAGCCCGGCCGATGCCGAATTCCTCGCACCGCTGCAGACCCCGGTGCCGGATTCCCCGTTCCAGCGTTTCGCCATTCACGGCGCCTGGGTCGAATGCGATCTCAAGCAGCACGAACTCGAAGAAGTCTGACTCGTCATCATCGGACTCCGGACATCGCGCCTCGCAGTGCGGCAATCCGGAAACTTGCGCGCCATCGAAGGCGATGATAGCCCGGTTGTCAGATGACCGGACAAGCTCGACGATCTTTACGCGGTAAGGCCAGTGGATCGACACGGCCGGCTCTGCTGCGTCCGCTCAATCCGGTGCGTCGCCGCACCGAGGAAGTCGTCGAGCGGATTGCGGCGCAGATCACCGATGGCCAATTGTCTGCCGGCGCAAGATTGCCGACCGAGCAGGCGATGATGACCGCCATGGGTGTCAGCCGCACCGTGGTGCGCGAGGCGATCTCGGCACTGCGCGCACGCGGCCTCGTCACCACGCGACAGGGCGCCGGCGCCTTTGTCAGCAGCGATGCTGACCGGCAACCTTACGCCATCGATCCCGAAGGCCTCGGCTCGCTCGACAGCGTTATCGAGATTCTCGAATTGCGGACCGCGGTGGAGATGGAAGCCGCGGCCATCGCCAGCGAACGCGCCACGGCCGCGCAGATCAAGGCGATCGCGAAAGCAGCGAACGTGTTCAGCCGCGCCATCGCCAAGGGCGACCGCGCCATCAAGGAAGATTTCGATTTTCATTATGCCATCGCCGTCGGCACGCAAAATTCACGCTTCGTCGGCTTCCTGGAGTTCCTCGGCGGCTTGATCATTCCGCGCCAAAGCATCCGCACCTTCGATGGCAAGGCGGAGTTGCAGACGCGCTATCTCGAAAGCATCGAGAAGGAGCATCAGGCGATCGTCGCCGCCATCGGCGAGCATGCACCGCGCAAGGCCCGCGAGGCGATGCGGCGACATCTGGTCAATGGCAAGGCCAGGTACAAGCAGTTGGCCGACGAGTTGGCGTGATGCGCTGTCCCTCATGGTGAGGTGGCGCCTCTTCGGTGCCGTCTCGAACCATGAGATGAGGAGCTCGGTCGCCATCCTTCGAGACGCCGCTGCGCGGCTCCTCAGGATGAGGGCTGGAGTGTAGTTATCTGAAGCCGAATGCGTGCGGCAGGGCCATCGAAAACCACGGCACGTAAGTCACCAGCATCAGCACTGCGAACATGGTCCAGTAGAACGGCCAGATGCCGCGCATCACCTCGTCCACCGAGACTTTGCCGATCGCACAGCCGACGAACAGTGTGGTGCCGACCGGTGGCGTCAGCAGACCGATGCCGAGATTGAGCAGCATGACGATGCCGAAATGCACGGGGTCGATGCCGAAGCTCTTCACCACCGGCAGCAGGATCGGCGTACAGATCAACAGCAGCGGCGCCAGATCGAGCGCGGTGCCGAGCACCAGCAGCATGATGTTGAGCCACATCAGCAGCACATACTTATTCGACGAGATGGCGACGAAGAATTCGGTCATATGCGCCGGCATCTGCATCATCGCCGCGACATAGCCGAAGCATGAGGCGGTCGCCACCAGCGTCAGCACCATCGCGACCGTCTGCAGCGTGCGATAGGTCAGCATCGGCAGTTCCGACCATTTGTAGTCGCGATAGATGAACATGGTGACGAAGAACGCCCAGACGCAGGCGACGGCGCCGGCCTCGATCGGCGTGAAGATCCCGGTCAGAATGCCGCCGAGCACGATGACCAGCGTGACGATGCCCCAGGTCGCATCGCCGAGCATCTTCAGCGCCTGCCGTATCGGCACAGGCTCGCCCTTCGGATGGCCGTCGCGATAGGCGAAATACAGGCACAGCAGCATGATTGCGAAGCCGAGCAGCAGGCCCGGCACGATGCCCGCGAGAAAAAGACTGGTGATGGAGACCACGCCGCCGGTGGCCAGCGAATAGATCACGGCGTTATGGCTTGGCGGCACCAGGATCGCCTGCACCGAGGCGGAGATGGTGACATTGGTGGCGAAGACGCGCGGATAGCCTTGCTTCGCCATTTGCGGGATCATCACCGAACCGATCGCCGACGTATCCGCCACCGACGAGCCGGAGATGCCGGACATGATGGTGGTGGCGAGGATGTTCACCTGCGAAAGGCCGCCGCGGATCCGCGTGAAGCCGACCACCACGGCAGCGAAATCCACCAGCCGCTTCGCCATGCCGCCTTCCGCCATGATGGCGCCGGCGAGCACGAAGAACGGCACCGTCAGCATCGACACTTTGCCGACGCCGCTCGACAGCTGCTGCATGACAGCTTCGATCGGCAGATCGATCCACCACGCCCCCACCAGCGCCGCAAGCGCCAGCGCAAATGCGATCGGCATGCCGACGGCGAAGAACACGCACATGCTGAGCAGGAGAACGGCGATGTCCATTTACATGATCCTGAGCACTGTCGATAAGATTTTCGAACTATCAGCCGTCATTGCGAGGAGCCCTTGGCGACGAAGAAATCCAGTTCTTGTTTGTTATCTTTGGATTGCTTCGTCGCTTCGCTCCTCACAATGACGGAACGTCTCAATCCAGCGGCACATGGGCGTCGCTGCCGTCCGGCGGTGGTGGGCCGATGGTGAGGCGCTCGATCACGAACAGCAGCATCATCGCGCCGGATAGTGGGATCGGTAGATAAGTGATGCCCACCGATAGCCACGGGAATTCATCAACTGAATTGCCCCAGGTGGCTTCGACCAGCGCACCTCCCCAGATCAGCATGAACAACGCCATCGCGGCCATCAGCAATTCACTGATGAAGGCCGCACCGGCGCGCGCTTTCGGCGGCAACAGATTGGTGCCCACCGTCATGTTCATGTGAATACGCTGGCGATAGCAATTGGCGGCGCCGATGAAAGTGACCGCGACCGTCAGCAGCACCGCGAGCGGCTCCGGCCATGATGCCGCGCTGTTGAGGATGTAACGGGTATAGACCGCCCATGGGATGATGAACGAGATCAGCACCAGCGCGATGCAGGAGATCACGGCACCGGTCCAGTACAGTCC
>SDZE01000438.1 GCA_004173095.1 Bradyrhizobiaceae bacterium | reverse complement strand
GGCGATCGACGGGGATATCGGCCGTGACCCGCGCCGGACGATCGCTGAACACGATCGGGATGGCCGTGGTCCGCACAATCCTATCAGCCGTCATTGCGAGCGAAGCGAAGCAATCCAGAAGCAACAAGCGAAGGCTGGATTGCTTCGTCGCTCCGCTCCTCGCAATGACGTCGAGAGGTCAACCATCGACGAGCGCACGGAGCCGGCGCTGATCAGTACACGTCGAGCTGGAAGCGGCCCTTCTTCTTCAGCTCGCTGACGAATGCGACGGCCTCGTCGATCGACCGGGCACCGTGTTCGGCGGTGATGTCGACCAGCGCACGCTCGACATCCTTGGCCATCCGCTTGGCGTCGCCGCAGACATAAACATGGGCGCCTTCGGCCAGCCAGGTCCAGAGATCGCGCCCGACCTCGCGCATCCGGTCCTGCACGTAGAATTTCTCACCGGCATCGCGCGACCACGCCAGCGACAGCCGGGTCAGGAAGCCCTCGCTCTTCATCGCGTTCAACTCGTCCGCATAGAAGAAATCCGATGCGCTGCGCTGGTGGCCGAAGAACAGCCAGTTCTTGCCGGGCGCGTTGGTGGCCTTGCGGTCGTGCAGGAAGGCACGAAACGGCGCGATCCCGGTGCCCGGTCCGACCATGATGATCGGCACATTGGGATCAGCCGGCAATGCAAAACCGTGCGCCTTCTGCACATAGACCTTGAGTTCGTCACCGGGCTTGATGCGGTCGGCGAGGAAGCTCGAGGCCAGGCCATGGCGCCGGCGCTTGCCGACCACGTAGCGCACGATATCGACGGTGAGCGAGAGTTTGCCTGGCGTGGCGTTGTGCGACGATGAGATCGAGTAGAGCCGCGGCTGCAACGGCTCCAGCGCCTCGACGAAGGCCTCGGGATGCGGGCGCACGTTCGAGAACTTCTGCAACGCCGCCATCACGTCGAGGGTGGCGGCGTCGCCGTCCGGATCCTCGCCCTGTGCCAGCGCACGTGCCTTGGCGCGCTGGGTGCCGCCGGTCAGATACGACATCAGTTCAAACAACGAATCCGGTGCCGGCGCCAGCGACACTTCGTGCTGCAGCACCTCGCGCAGCGTCTTGCCGCGCACCTCGGTCATATGCGAGGCCCCGAGCAGCGCGATGAT
>SDZE01000468.1 GCA_004173095.1 Bradyrhizobiaceae bacterium | reverse complement strand
ATCATCGACAGAGCTTGGGAATTCGCGCTGGGGAACGGTTTCTACAAGAAGCCGAATTGGGGAGTTTGGATCATGAAGAAGATTTTGCTGGCCACTGTCGCCGTCACCATTTTGGGCGCGGCTTCGGCTTCGGCCGCTGACATGGCTGCCCGTCCCTACACCAAGGCTCCGCCGATGCCGGTAGCCGTCGCCTATAACTGGTCCGGTTTTTATGCCGGTGTGATGGGCGGCTACGGCTGGTCGGATCGCGTGCGCATTGATGGTTTCGCGCTGCAGACCAACGACATCAAGGGCGGTTTCGGCGGCGGCACCGTCGGCTACAACTGGAACATTCCGGGTGGTGGCTGGCTCTGGGGCCTGGAAGTCGATGCCGCGGCGTCCGACATGCGCTACAGCGAAACCATTGTCGGCGTCGTGACCGTCGAGGACAAGATCCGCTCGTTCGGCAGCGTGACCGGCCGTCTCGGCGTCACCTCGGGTGCAGCCTTGTTCTACGCCAAGGGCGGTTATGCCTGGGCCGACAACCGCATCTCCATCGCCATTCCCGGCGCTGCGGCCTCCCAGAGCAAGGTTCACTCCGGCTGGACCGTCGGTGGCGGCGTCGAATACATGTTCGCTCCCAGCTGGTCGCTCAAGGGGGAATACATGTATGCCGATTACGGCAACGCAGCTTACGGCGACCCGGCCGTCGGCCTGACTAATCTCAGCGTGACCACCCACACCGTGAAGGGTGGCGTCAACTACCACTTCAACTGGGGTGGCCCGGTCGTCGCCCGCTACTGAGCTCTAAGCTGAGAGCACGTTTTCGAAGGGCCGGCAGACATGCCGGCCTTTTTGCTTTTCCACGCCTTTTGCAACCGCCCTTGCAACCCCATCCCGCAACAAAACGTTGAAGATCGATCCGCGGCACTGGAATTCGGCCATCGTTGCAACCCCATCCCGCAACAAAACGTTGAAGATCGATCCGCGGCACTGGAATTCGGCCATCGTTCTTCCTATGTTCCAAGGACAATTCAATCGGCGTTGATCAGCGGTGCCAGCCGCGAGATCGCGCCCGGATGCGGCGCGCCTGATGCGTCGGGGAATGCATTGCGATGGATGAAGTCATCAAGGCGAAGCGGCAGCAGGTCGCGGCGAACGCGCGCAACATCACCATCCGCGGTGCGCGCGAGCACAATCTCAAAAACGTCGATCTAACCATTCCGCGCGACAAGCTCGTGGTGTTCACCGGCCTGTCCGGCTCCGGCAAGTCATCGCTCGCTTTCGATACCATCTATGCCGAAGGCCAGCGCCGCTATGTGGAGTCGCTGTCGGCCTATGCGCGCCAGTTTCTGGAAATGATGCAGAAGCCGGACGTCGATCAGATTGACGGTCTGTCCCCGGCTATTTCCATCGAACAGAAGACCACGTCGAAGAATCCGCGGTCGACGGTCGGCACCGTCACCGAAATCTACGATTACATGCGTCTGCTATGGGCGCGCGTCGGCATCCCCTATTCGCCAGCGACAGGCCTGCCAATCGAGAGCCAGACCGTGTCGATGATGGTCGATCGCGTGCTGGCGCTGCCGGAAGGCACGCGGCTGTATCTACTGGCGCCCGTGGTACGCGGCCGCAAAGGCGAGTATCGCAAGGAATTCGCCGAGTATCTCAAGAAGGGCTTTCAGCGCATCAAGGTGGACGGCACGTTCCACGAACTGGCGGAAGCACCGGTGCTCGACAAGAAATTCCCGCACGACATCGACGTCGTCGTCGATCGCATCGTGGTGCGCCCGGATATCGGCCAGCGTCTCGCGGAGAGTTTCGAGACGGCGCTGAAACTCGCCGAAGGTCTGGCGGTGATTGAATATGCCGACGCGCCGGCAGCGCCTGCGGACGCCGCGCCGCCGAAGAAATCCGACAAGAAAGTCGCCAAGATCCACGACAAGACGGGCGCCGAGCGCATCCTGTTCTCGGAAAAGTTCGCCTGCCCCGTCTCCGGCTTCACCATTCCGGAAATTGAGCCCCGGCTGTTCTCGTTCAACAATCCCTACGGCGCCTGTCCGAAATGCGGCGGCCTCGGCGTCGAGCAGACCATCGATGCGGACCTGGTCATTCCCGACAAGGAACTGACTCTGCGCAAGGGCGCCATCGCGCCGTGGGCGAAGTCGTCATCGCCTTATTACGTTCAGACGCTCACTGCCCTCGGCAAGTTCTACAAGTTTACGCTCGATACCAAGTGGAAGGACCTGCCGAAGAAGACGCAGAACGCTTTGCTGCATGGCTCGGGCGACGACGAGATCAAGTTCTCCTATGAGGACGGCGTCCGCGCCTACGACACCAAGAAGCCGTTCGAAGGCGTGGTGACCAATATCGATCGCCGTTTCCGCGAGACCGAAAGCGAATGGGCGCGCGAAGAGCTCGGCAAGTATTTCTCCGACGTGCCCTGCGATGCCTGCAACGGTTATCGGCTGAAACCTGAAGCGCTCAGCGTGAAGATCGGCAACATGCATATCGGCAATATCTCGGAAATGTCGGTGCGCAAGGCCGGTGACTGGTTCGAGACGGTGCCTGGTCTTCTCAACAAGCAGCAGAATGAAATCGCCGTCCGCATCCTGAAAGAGATCCGCGACCGCCTGTCGTTCCTGCTCGACGTCGGCCTCAATTATCTCACTCTCGCCCGCTCGTCCGGTACGCTGTCCGGCGGCGAGAGCCAGCGCATCCGGCTGGCATCGCAGATCGGCTCCGGCCTCACCGGCGTGCTCTACGTGCTCGACGAACCGTCGATCGGTCTGCATCAGCGCGACAATGCGCGGCTGCTCGATACGCTGCGACGGCTGCGCGATCTCGGCAACACCGTGATCGTGGTCGAGCATGACGAGGACGCCGTGATCGCCGCCGATTATGTGGTCGATGTCGGCCCCGGCGCTGGCACTCATGGCGGCAATATCGTCGCCCAGGGCACGCCTGCCGAGGTGATGAAGAACCCGAAATCGCTGACCGGCAAATATCTCACCGGCGAGATGATGGTGCCGGTGCCGGAGCGCCGGCCGCCGAACCATCGCCGCACCATCAAGGTGATCAATGCGCGCGGCAACAATCTGAAGAACGTGTCGGCCGAAGTGCCGCTCGGCCTCTTCACCGCCATCACCGGCGTGTCCGGCGGCGGCAAGTCGACGCTGCTGATCGACACCCTGTACAAAGCGATCGCGCGCAAGCTCAATGGCGCCAGCGAAGGCGCAGCGCCGCATGATCGCATCGAGGGTCTCGAGCATATCGACAAGATCATCGAGATCGACCAGTCGCCGATCGGCCGCACCCCGCGCTCCAATCCGGCGACCTATACGGGCGCGTTCACGCCGATCCGCGAATGGTTTGCCGGCCTGCCGGAATCCAAGGCGCGCGGCTACGAGGCCGGCCGGTTCTCGTTCAACGTCAAGGGTGGCCGCTGCGAGGCCTGCCAGGGCGACGGCGTCATCAAGATCGAGATGCACTTCCTGCCCGACGTCTACGTCACCTGCGACACCTGCAAGGGCAAGCGCTACAACCGCGAGACGCTCGAAGTGCTGTTCAAAGGCAAGTCGATCGCCGACGTGCTCGACATGACCGTGGAAGAAGCCGCCGAGTTCTTCAAGGCGGTGCCGCGCGTGCGCGAGACCTTCAAGACGCTGCACCGCGTCGGCCTCGACTACATCCATGTCGGTCAGCAAGCGACGACGCTCTCCGGCGGCGAAGCGCAGCGCGTCAAGCTCGCAAAGGAATTGAGCAAGCGCGCCACCGGCCGCACGCTCTATATCCTCGACGAGCCGACCACCGGACTCCACTTCCACGACGTCGCCAAACTGCTTGAAGTGCTCCATGAACTGGTGGAGCAAGGCAATACGGTGGTGGTGATCGAGCACAATCTCGAAGTCATCAAGTGGTGGTGATCGAGCACAATCTCGAAGTCATCAAGACCGCCGACTGGGTCATCGATCTCGGCCCTGAAGGCGGCGACGGCGGCGGTGAAGTCGTGGCCTGGGGGCCGCCCGAAGACATCGTCAAGGCGCCGCGTAGCTATACCGGGCAGTTCCTGAAGCCGGTTCTGGCGAAAGCGGGCAAGCCGAAGAAGCGGAGGGTGGTGGACGAGGCAGCGGAGTAGCGGACATCGCGCAACCTGTGCGACAAGCCGTGACAGCCATCGACAGAAAAGTTGACGCGGCAGAGCCAGTGAGGCTCTGCTCGTTGTAGCGGGGATGGGCGCGAGCTGGATGATCCGTCACCGAGTGAGGCTGCATGGACGATACTGCCGGCGACGCGAAGGCCCGCATCCGCGAACTCTACGAAGGCGCGACCCAGCGCGGGGTCCGATTTCGCTATGCTCTGCTGGCATTCGATATCGTCACTGTGCTGTTCATCGTCGCAACGTCGTTTCTGCCGTCCAATGATCTCGTCGAAACGCTCGATATTCTGTTCGGCATTCTGATTTTCGCCGACTTCGCCGCCCGCATGTTCATCAGCCGGCGCCGATTGCTGGAGTTTCGGCGGCTGGCGACATGGACGGATATCGTCGCCATGATCTCCTTCATGGCGCCGCTGACCGGCGAAGGCGGCGGTTTTCTCCGCATCCTGCGCACGCTGCGCCTGCTGCGCGACTACCAGATGCTGGCGCGGCTGCGCAGCGACAGCCGGTTCTTTCAGCGCAACGAGGAAGTCATCATTGCGGTGACCAATCTTGCGGTGTTCATTTTCATCATGACGGCGGTGGTCTACGAGACCCAGAAATTCCGCAACGACCAGATCCAGAATTACGCCGATGCGCTCTATTTCACCGTCACGGCACTGACCACGACCGGCTTCGGCGACATCACCCTGCCCGGCACCACCGGGAGATTGATCACCGTGGTGATCATGATCTTCGGCGTCACGCTGTTCTTCAACCTGGCCCGCGCTTTGCTCAGTCCCAGCAAGGTCCGTTTCCCTTGCCCCGCCTGCGGCCTGCAACGTCACGACAGCGATGCCGTCCATTGCAAGGCCTGTGGCGTGGTGCTCAACATTCCGGATGAAGGATTGAGGTAATAGCGAGCATTCGGCGGTCAGCGCCAGATGCGGAAACCACCGACCGCAGCATCACGCTCACCTCAATCCGGTCCCGTGGCACCTTTGACACTTCACCACCTTCTCGCCTTTCTTCAGCAAGCCTTTGCCTTCGCAGTTCTTGCATTTCTGCTTCTTCTTGGTGTTGGGGCCTTTCTGGTTCGCTCGGTCGTCTGCCATGCTGGCCTCCTGCGCGGGAATTGAAGCTGTTGTGACCGGGTAGCATGCTAGACGCCCTCATGCATCCATTGGTCGCGCGATCGCGACTTGCTGGCGGCGCCCGAACTGGCCAAGCTGTGCGCTGCTGGCGGTCCCGATTCCAGCGCCTTTTCATGATCCGTTCAGCGGCGAACCGCGCCGACATATTTTCAGTGACATGCCCTATAAACTCGCCATTTTCGATTTCGACGGCACCCTGGCCGACAGCTTTCCGTGGTTCCTCAGCGTCATCAACGGCGTCGCCGACAAGCACAAGTTCTTGCGCGTCGAGGGCGACCGCATCGAGGAGATGCGCAGCGTCGGCGCCGGCGAATTGATCCGGCTGCTCGGCGTCGCCAAATGGCGGATCCCGCTGATTGCACGCGACATGCGCAAGATGAAAGCCCGGCAGATCGATCGGATCGCGCTCTTTCCCGGGGTCGATCGCCTATTCGCCGAACTCAAAGCGCGCGGCATCACCATCGCCGTGGTCAGTTCAGATACCGAAAACAATGTGCGGCACGTGCTGGGCCGCCTCGCCGACGACGTCGCCGTTTTTGCCTGCACCGCCGGCCTGTTCGGCAAGTCCGCCAAGTTTCAGCGCGTGCTTGGACGCACCGGGATCTCGGTGGACGACACGTTATCGATCGGCGACGAGATCCGCGACATCGATGCGGCGCGCGAGGCCGGCATCGATTTCGGTGCGGTGTCCTGGGGCTATACCAGCGTTGCGGCGCTGCAAGCCCGCGCGCCGAACTACATGTTCTCCCGCATGGACGACATCACCGTGGCACTGACCGCGAAGCGGGGCTGATCGGCTTGCAGCCGCATTGCCAGTGCACGAGGGCGTGCTTAGGTTTCAGATGAATCGACTGATGTGATCGGAATGCCCATGACCACCCCTTCCGCCTCCACCGCCGTCCGCGATAACACCGGCGCCAGCCGTTTTGAACTCGACCGCGACGGCAGCATGGCCTTTGCCAATTATCGCCTCGCGGGCGACCGCGTGATCATCACCCATACGGAAACGCCGCCGGCCTTGCGCGGTCGCGGCATCGCGTCCGAACTGGTGAAGTGCGCGCTGGAATTGATCCGTACGGATGGACACAAGGTCGTGGCAGGATGCAGCTTCGTGGTCGATTATCTCGACCGGCATCCGGAACAGGCGGATATCAAGGACTGACCCATGCTCCGTCATTGCGAGGAGCGGAGCGACGAAGCAATTCAGTTCTTCCTTGGCCTGGCTTTCTGGATTGCTTCGCCCCGCTCGCAATGACGGTGGATGGGGCAAAGCCCCCGTCAGACGATCTTGATGCTCATATCCGGCAGTCCCTGCAGCTTGCACAGCAGCACGTCGCCTTTGACCACCGGACCGACATTCTCCGGTGTTCCGGAATAGATGATGTCACCGGCCTTCAGCTCGAACGCCTCCGACAATTTTGCGATCTGCTCGGCGACGCTCCAGATCATCTTGTCGAGATCCGACGTCTGCTTCACCGTGCCGTTGACCGCCAGCGAGATCGGTCCCTTGGTCATGTGGCCGGTCTTCGCGACCGGATGCAGCGGACCGATCACCGCGCCATGGTCAAAACTCTTGCCGATCTCCCACGGCTTCTTTTCGTCGCCCATCGCCCGCTGCAGATCGCGGCGCGTCATGTCGAGGCCGAGCGCATAGCCATAGACATGGTCGAGCGCCTTGTCGGCGGGGATATTGGTGCCGCCGGATTTCAACGCGGCGACCAGCTCGACCTCGTAGTGATAGTTCTTGGTCAGCGACGGATAGGGATGGTCGGCAACCTCGCCGGTCTTGACGTTCTGGATCGCATCGGTCGGCTTCTGGAAAAAGAATGGTGGCTCGCGGGTCGGGTCCGATCCCATCTCGCGCGAATGCGCCGCATAGTTGCGACCGATGCAATAAATGCGGCGGACCGGAAACACATCGGATTCGCCGACGATGGGAATGGTCACCGCATCGACCTTGAAGATGGCCTTGGGGCCTGCCTGCGCCGACGCGGCCTCAGCGCCAATGGCAGTTGCGGCCAGCGCGACAGCGCCGCCGGTCATGATCGTCCTGCGATCGATCCGATCCATGGTCGTTCTCCCTGATCGGCTCTTGAATGAGCCCTCGTTGTCATCCGACATATCACGACAAAAAGGCCCGCGCGAGCGCGGGCCTCCGATATCGCCATTGCAATGCGACGATGCCTCAGTGCGAGAGGCTCAGTGCTTGAGATCGTCCGGCAGCTTGCCGCCATTGGCCGCGAACTTGGCCATCACCTGCTTGTGCAGCCAGATATTCATGCTGGCGCTGTCATTGCTGTCGCCGGTGTAGCCGAGTTCCTTGGCCAGCTCTTTGCGGGCACCCAGGCTGCTGTCGATGTCGAGCGCCTTCATCAGATCGACGATGGAGGTGCGCCATTCCAGCTTCTCGCCCTTGGCCTTCACTGCAGCGTCGAGGATCGGCGCAACGTCGACCGTGGCCGCCGGCGCGGCGCCACCGGCCGGCGCAGCCGCGCCACCGGCGGGCGCCGCCTCGGGAGCCGCAGCGCTCGCGCTGCTGCCGAAAATCGCGCTCATGATCTTTCCGAAAATGCTCATATGATAGCTCCCAATGACTATGATGATCGCTTGAAGAATTACTGCGACGTATGACCGGCGAATGACCGTCGGCGGCAGTATCTCCTCGTCAGGCTCCGTTGCCAATGCCACATCGGCGACTGACAAGACCAAAAGGGCGGGCTTCGTTCCCAGCCGGGCGGTAATCTCATCCGCCCACGGGCCGCATTGCAGCGAGACATCGGAGCACCGCACCCTCACCCAAGCGTGACTGCGGCGGTGACGCTTCGCACCTATGATGGCGATACAGGTCGCGACAGTCAGTCTCTGGCAAACGTGTCTGGCTTGGTTGCGATCAATTTCGGGCGGCTTTGGCACTCGTCGTGCAGAAGGCCGCATCCTTGAAGGGAGCAACAACCATGGCCTTATCCAGCACTAGCAGTGCAAGCCACATGGCCCGCGCCGATGCACTCGACACCTCGCCCCTCGTCCAGACCATTACACTGTCAGATCTAGGCGATGCCCTGCGGCTCGGTTGGGAAGATTTCAAAGCGGTCCCTAGCCACGCGATCATGCTCTGCGTGATCTATCCCGTCATCGGCGTCGTTCTGGCACGCATGGTGCTCGGCTATGCGATCCTGCCACTGCTGTTTCCGCTGGCAGCCGGCTTTGCCCTGCTCGGCCCGTTTGCCGCGATTGGCCTGTACGAACTCAGCCGACGCCGTGAGACCGGCGAGAACGCATCGGCATGGCACGCGCTGGACATCACGCGCTCGCCGTCGTTCGGCGCCATGCTCGCGCTCGGGCTGGCGCTGCTGGTGCTGTTCCTGACCTGGATCGCGACCGCGCAGGCCATCTATGTCTCGACCTTCGGCAACACGCCGGCAGCGGAAATCCCGGGCTTCCTGTCGCAAGTGCTGACGACGCCGCAAGGTTGGCAGCTGATCGTCCTCGGCTGCGGAGCCGGACTGCTGTTCGCCCTCGTAGCGCTCGGCGTTAGCGCCGTGTCGTTTCCGTTGATGCTGGATCGCCATGCCAGTGTGATGGATGCGGTGACCACGTCCCTGCGGGTGGTGGCGCGAAATCCTGCTCCCATGGCCGCGTGGGGCTGCATCGTCGCCGCGCTGCTGGTGGCGGGATCGCTGCCGTTCTTTGTTGGGCTCGCGGTGGTGATACCGCTGCTCGGCCACTCCAGCTGGCATCTCTATCGAAAACTCGTCGAGCGCAATCCGAACCCGCCGCTGATGCCGCCACGCGCGACGACCAAGCGCTATGCGGCAGACTTCCCGGTGTCGCTGTTCAAAGGCCGCGAAGAGTGAGCCGGAGCCGATCAGCTGGTGCTCTCCGCTGAGGCATTGGCTGATCGGTTCTGAACAGAACTATTCCGGTTCCACGTCGGCTGTGAATAGGCATTGCTCAGAACAAATAGCGATAGGCTGAGAGGGACCGAGTTCTTCACCGCGCGAAATCGCCATGCAAGCCATGACCTCAGCGGCAAACCGCAGAATGAATACCGGTTCATATCTATAAACACATGCGATTCGCGCATGCCTGAGATATTGCCGTTAATCACCGTGCCGATGATGACGCGCCGTGCGCGGTGGCGACCATTGAAGAATTTGCTGGCAGAGAAAACCCTTTGA
>SDZE01000543.1 GCA_004173095.1 Bradyrhizobiaceae bacterium | reverse complement strand
TACGAGAATGCCGACGAATTCAACCGTCTGCACATCGATTTCCTGCTGGGAAACGGCGCGCGCTGAGCGCGTCCAAAAGTGACTGACCCATCCTCGGCGCGGGCCGATGCCTCGGCTACGCGCGGGCTTGCGTCGCTCTGCGGCGCGTCCATTGCCAGCTCGTATTACGTGCAGCCACTGCTTGTCGCGATCAGCGCGTCGTTTGGCCTTGGTGGGGCGCAGGTTGGCTTGATTCCAATGATCGGCCAGATCGCGATTGGATTGGGCGTGCTGCTGCTGGTGCCGCTCGGTGACGTCGTCGACAACCGGCGGATGGTGGCCGCGTGCATCGCAGGCCAGATAGCTTCGATGCTGTTGGTGGCTTGGTCGTCCAGCTTCACCGGCTTTCTTCTTGCAAGCTCAGCGCTCGGGCTGCTGACCATTGCGCCATACCTGATCCCGGCCTATGCCTCGCGCTTTACGGCCCCGAGCGAACGCGGCCGTGTCACCGGCTCGATAGTGCAAGGCTTCATCTTCGGCATCCTGTTCGCAAGAACGTTCGGCGGCATCGTCGGCGCGTATGCGGGCTGGCGCGTCGTCTACTTCGTGGCGGCCATCGCAACTCTGCTACTGCTGCTGAAGCAGGCGCGCCGCATGCCGTACGCGGCACTACCCCCGGCCGTCGAGTATCGCGAGTTGCTGGCGTCGTTGCCAGTCTTGCTGTCCAAGGAGCCGGTGTTGCGGCGCGCTACGCTGACGCAGGCGCTGATGTTCGGCACCTTCGGCTCTCTCTGGATCGCCCTCAGCTTGCACATCCAAAGCGATGCGTTCGGCCTGAGCAGCGCCATTGTCGGCCTGTTCGGACTGCTGGGCCTGATGTCTGCGACGGTTGCCCCGCGCGTAGGCCGCCTTATCGATCGCTTTGGCCCGGACATCGTCACGCGATCTGGCATAGCACTGACCATTGCGGCATGGGCAGTAATGGCGGTTTTCGGTCATTCGCTGACTGCGCTCGCGCTTGGCGTCGTGCTGCTGGATATTGGCGCGTCGTCGGTGCATATCGCCAAGCAGGCGGCGCTACTGACAATTGGCGGTGTCCAGCGCAGCCGCATGCTAACGGTATACGTCGTCGGTCAGTACATCGGTGGCGGCCTGCTTGCAGC
>SDZE01000342.1 GCA_004173095.1 Bradyrhizobiaceae bacterium | reverse complement strand
CAACTGCATCATGCGCTGCTGCCCGACCGAATCCTGCCGCGCCAGCGTCTTCTGGGCGTTGGCGATGACGTCGTCGGTGACATATTTGATCAGATCGTCGGCGGCTGCCCAAGCAGCTTCGTTGGTTTCGCGCACGATCACGTGCAGGCGAATACCAAAGGAAAGCTTGCGACCGCGCTTGTCTGCGGCAGCCTTCACACGTGCGACCTTCTCGGCAACGAGCGTGGGCGGCTCGCCCCAGGTGAGGTATTTGTCCACGGTATCGACGGCGACATCGATGCCGGCATCCGACGAACCGCCGAAATATAGCGGCGGACGCGGCGACTGAACCGGCGGAAAGATCAGCCGGCCATCTTCGATGCGGATGTGCTTGCCTTCGACATTGACGGTCTTGCCGGCGAGCAGATCGGAATAGACGTTCAGGAACTCGCGCGTCACCGCATAGCGTTCGTCGTGCGGCAGGAAAATGCCGTCGCCTTTGTTCTCGACGGGATCGCCACCAGTCACCACGTTGATCAGCAGCCGGCCATTGGTGACGCGATCCAGCGTCGCCGTCATGCGCGCAGCGACGCTTGGCGACTGCAGGCCTGGGCGCACGGCCACGAGATAGCGCAGACGCTCAGTCCACGGCGCGACCGCGGAAGCGATGACCCAGGAATCCTCGCAGCTCCGGCCGGTCGGCAACAGCACGCCGTAATAGCCGAGTTGATCAGCCGCCTGCGCGATCTGGCGGAGATAATTGAAATCGATCTCGCGCGCGCCTTGTGATGAGGCGAGATAACGGCCATCGCCGTGGGTCGGCAGGAACCACAGCACCTTGGCTTGCGATGGATGACTCATGAAGGCTCCGTCCGTGCACAGGATCGTTTGCGTATGGAGGAATGATGGGGGTGTGCCCGCGACGTGTCGAGACGCTGCGGAAAATAGCGACACGCGTGCTGCGACGTCGGTGAACACGCAGCGTTCGTTTCATTTTCGGCGCGCAATAGGGGGCATTTTTCTCTGCACGCAGCGCCCCCTTTCCCGATCACGAAGTGGTGGGCGAAGCGTGTTTGCAAACGGCAGCGTTTCAACCGCCAAGGCCGCAAGCGCCTATCGCCCAACCACCGGACGCGCCAGACCATCCGTTCACATACATCCGCCCAGGCTTGCGGTTGTGTGGAACCGTTGATGGTTTGTTAACGACATCCGCGCGCGAAGTTGCAGGAATGCGCCGACATTTAGACAACTGCCGTCTTTCCGAGGTCGGCTTAACCAAACCTACAACGGGTTTTGCGAGGTTTCAGCGCCATGCAGAACGCTTCCGCCCAACGCTTTCCACCTGTCTCGGACGCCGCCGACAATGAATCGGCGACGCCTGCAACGGGTCTGGACCCGGCCATGCGCAACATCTCGACCGAGATGCTGCCGATCCTGCATGAAATCATCCGCATGCTGCCGTCACCCGTCACGGTACAGGACGGCGACGGCGCGTTTCTGCTGGTGAACGATGCGGCGGCGGCGCAATTCGGCACGACGCCGGTGAGCTTTCAGGCCGACGTCGATGCATCGGACTTCCTCCGGCAAGCGCTGTCGCATCGCCGCCTTACCGCGCGCAATCTGATCCAATCGGGCCGGACGGCGGTGTTCGAAGAGCGCGTCGATTCGGAGCGCGACACACGCATCTTCCTCACCACCCATCGGCCGGTGACGGTCGATGGGCGCGCGCTGCTGCTGTCCAGCGCCAGCGATGTCAGCCGGCAAAAGCAGATCGAGGAAGATCTGTTTCGGCGTGCCTACTACGATGAATTGACCGACCTGCCGAGCAGGCGCGTCATCGAGAAACACGTGGGCGACCTGATCGCCGCGGATAGCGATCGCCCGGAACGGACGGCCCGTTTCGCGCTGGCGTTTCTCGATATCGATAATTTCAAGCATATCAACGACTATTACGGCCACAGCACCGGGGACGGACTGCTGGTGCAGTTCGCCAAGCGCATCGGTTTCGAGTTGCGCAGCACCGACATGCTGTCGCGCATCTCCGGCGACGAATTTCTACTGCTGCTCAATCCGATCCAGAGCCAGCAGGAAGTCTCGGAGTATCTGGAGCGGCTGGTGCAGCGTCTCCGCGCACCATTCTTCATCGAGGATTCGGAGATCTTCGCGACGGCCTCGATCGGCGTCAGCCTGTTTCCCGAACACGGACACAGCTACGACGTGCTGCATCAGAACGCCGATATCGCCATGTATCAGGTAAAGAACGACACCAAGGGCGCTGCGGTGTTCTTCAATGCCGGCATGGAGAGCGAGGCTCTGGCACGGATGGCGACCGAGCAGGCCTTGCGTCTGGCGATCCTCGACAAACGCTTCTGCTGCGCGTTCCAGCCCAAGGTCGATATCCGGACCAACGAAATCGAGGGCATCGAGGCGCTGGTCCGCCTGCGTGACGACAACGGCGTCATCCAGGCGCCGGGATCGTTCATCAATCTGGCCGTCGAACTCGGCCTGATCGACGAACTCACCCATCTCGTTCTCGCCGAGATCGTGAAATCGCTGGATCTGATCGACGAAGCTTTCGGCCCGGGCGCCACGATCAGCATCAATGTCGCCGCCAAACAGGCCGGCAATGCCGAGTTCATGCGCTCCTTTGCGCATGCGCTGCAGGAAACCGGTTGCCCGACCCGCTTCATGGTGGAGGTCACCGAAGACGCGTTCCTCGCCAAGACGCAGTTTCAGGATGACATCCTGCCGATGCTGCGCGACATCGGCGTCGGCGTGTCCATCGACGATTTCGGCGTGGGCTATTCGTCGCTATCGGCGCTCGCCGACATCACCGCCGACGAGATCAAGATCGACCGGTCCTTCATCACGGACATCCACAAACGCCCGCGCAGCCAGGGCATCTTGCGCGCGATCGAATCGCTCAGCGAGGCATTGGGCATGAAGGTCGTCGCCGAAGGCGTCGAAACGTTCGAGGAAGTTGCCTATCTGCAGGCCGCGACCAAGATCCGCTATGCGCAGGGATTCTATTTCTCGAAGCCGATTTTCCTCGAAGAATTGCAGGCGCAGCCGCGTACCAATAGCGACGTGCGCACGGCGCTGGACGCAAGACCGTCCGACTCGGCACGTGCGGCCCATTCGCGCGCCGGCGGCCGCGGCTATTGAACGTCGCGCGTGCCGGCGATGCTCGCCGAGCATTGCCCTTTCGGTTGGGGCATCCCATGTTAGCGAACCGTTAACAAACCGCGCCCCGAGAACTCCATGCCCGTGCTACCATTGCTGCTCAATATTCTCTGGATCGTGTTCGGCGGGCTCTGGATGGCCGCGGGCTGGGTGTTGGCGGCCGTGTTGATGGCGATCACCATCGTCGGCCTGCCCTGGACGCGCGCCGCGTTCAATATCGCGGCCTACACGTTGCTGCCGTTCGGCCAGCGCGCCGTGCGCCGCGAGAGCGTCACCGGACGCGAGGATATCGGCACCGGTCTGCTCGGCTTCGTCGGCAATCTGATCTGGCTGGTGCTGGCCGGCTGGTGGCTGGCGCTCGCGCATCTGGTGACGGCTGTCGGCCTCGCCATCACCATCGTCGGCATCCCCTTTGCGTGGGCACACCTCAAGCTCGCCGGCATCGCGCTTTGGCCAATCGGGCGCGTCATCGTGCCCGCCTGAACGTAGAGTGTTGATCCGCGACGATTTATCCCGTCGTGGAGGCGTCGCGCATACGCTCGGTTAACTATTCCGCTCAATGGTGATGCGAGGTGAGCCTCTGGCGCCGGAGTGGATATGCGTAAACTTCCTTTCTTAGTAATTGCTGGTTCCGTTTCGGCGGTCGTCGCCGCAGGCGCAGGTGCGTGGCATGTGTTCGGGCCCGGTGAGGCCCAATCCACAGGCAAAAGCGACAAGGCTGAACTGACCACCGCGTCGATCGACACGCGCTGGCCGAAGCCCGTCTCGAAGGCGCCCGCCGAACCGGCGCCGAAGGTTCAGGCCGTCGCCACCGCCCCGAGCGCAGCCCCGGTGCCGGCGCAGCCCGCGGCCGAGAACCGCCCGGCCTATGCCAAGCCCGTCTGCAACAATCCGAATGCGCTCGGCGTGGCCCGCACCGTGCAGATCGACACCACCGGCGGCCCCGGCCTCGGCATGTCGCAGTATCGCGATTACGACTTCCTGCAACCCGGCGAAGTGGTGCTGACCTTCGACGACGGTCCGTGGCCGAATACGACGCCCGCGGTGCTCAATGCGCTCGCCGCGCAATGCGTGCAGGCGATCTTCTTTCCGATCGGCAAGCACTCCACCTGGCATCCAGCCGTGCTGAAGCAGGTGATTGCCGCCGGTCACAGCGTCGGTACGCATACCTGGTCGCATCAGAATCTCGCGAGCAAGAGCCCCCAGGAAGCGATCGATGAAATCGAGCGTGGCATCAGCGCCATCACGCTGATGGCCGGCCAGCCGCTGGCGCCATTCTTCCGCTTCCCGCAATTGCGCCAGACCGCCGAACTGAAGGCGCATCTGGCCCAGCGCAACATCGCGACCTTCTCGATCGACATCGACTCCGAGGATTTCCGCGTTCACAACGCGCAGAAGCTCGTCACCTCGATGATGGACAAGCTGAAGAAGAAGGGCAAAGGCATCCTGCTGATGCACGACCTGCACAAGTGGTCGGCGGCCGCTGTGCCGGATCTGCTCGCCCAGTTGAAGGCCGGCGGCTACAAGATCGTGTTCATCCGCCCGAAGGGCACGCTGACAACGCTGCCCGACTATGACGCCGCCATCCAGGCGGAGCTACAGCCGGTGAAGACCAGCAATGCCCGGCCGATTTCGAGCGTCATCCAGACGGTCGACTAAGCACCTCTGGTCCCGAGCGATCATGAAATGGCGCCTGCGGGCGCCATTTTCATGCGCAGCATCGACGCAGGCCGCGCCTGCGCGGACGGGGCACGGACAGAGCTCGGCTCTCCCTCTGGCCCCCAAAGCCGTTGCCGCAGCGCGGCTGATCGGCTAAATCATGCGCCGAAGCACCCGTAGCTCAGCTGGATAGAGCGTTGCCCTCCGAAGCTGGACCCTCGGGGTTCAAAAGACCTTGGATAACAAGGCTCTCAGCGATCTCTTAAGGCTACGGCATAGGCTGCGGCACGACCGCGCCACACTCCAGCGAATATCTTGTGCGTATAGAGCGAAGTTCAATTTCGAATTGACGTATCGCCAGCATTCTGACTTTGCAAATGTCGATATGCTTATTGGAGGATTGAGACACCGCCACCGCTTGATCTTCACTCAGTTTCGAGAACGCCAACCGTTCAATATAAGGGTCTGGTCGATAGCAACGCCTTGAGCGATGATCGAGGTGCCAACTAGCACGTCTAAGCTGGTATCGCCGAAGGCAGGCGCATTGCCATTACGCAAAACGTAAACCCGCCCATCGTCCGTCCGCAGTGTCACCGCAGCGCGCTCGCTCTTGGAGCCTGCGGCGACGGTCTCGCGGCCGACTAGGCCGGACACCTCAATCTCGTCGGAGGACATTCATTTGCTCTCGCATTCGTCGATGGTGATGATGCCGTCCCCCAGGATTTGTCCAACAATGGCC
>SDZE01000151.1 GCA_004173095.1 Bradyrhizobiaceae bacterium | reverse complement strand
CGCATCTTGACGCCCGCCAGATCGGCCGGATCCTTCAGCTCCTTGCGAAACCAGCCGCCCATCTGGCAGCCGGTGTTTCCCGCTGCGAAAGCGACGACATTGTAGCCCTTGAGAAACTCGTTGAAGAGCTCTGCCCCGCCACCGACCTGCAGCCAGGATGTCTGCATGCGGCTGTTGAGGCCGAACGGCACGGCGGTGCCGAAGGCGAAGGTCGGATCCTTGCCGACATAGTAGTAGCAGGCCGTATGGCACATCTCGACGGTGCCGTTCGATGTCGCATCCAGCGCCTGCAGTCCCGGCACGATTTCGCCGGCGGCAAACACCTGGATCTGGAATTTGTTGTCGGTCGCTTCGGCGACGGCTTTCGAGAACACTTCGGCCGCGCCATAGATGGTATCGAGCGATTTGGGAAAACTCGACGTCAGTCGCCATTTGATCTCCGGCGACGACTGCGCGATCGCCGGTGCGGCGATCGCTGCACCTGCTGCGCCAAGACCGGCAGCTTTAATGAATTCACGTCTCTTCATTACAATGCCTCCCTGAAAATATGATGTGTGCTGGTGCCTTTCTTGAGCGAAGGCTGTGCCCATCATGGAACTCCGCATGGCGGGAATCCACCAAATCTTCGCAGATGACAGACGCAAAAAAGCCCGCCCCTCGATGAGGGGCGGGCCATGATTGCGCGATAGTCCGTAATCAGCCGCGCGTGCGCGAGCGGATCATGAAGCTGTCGAAGGTATATTCAGCGACCTGCCACCACAGATATTCGTCGGAGCGATAGGCCTGCATCGCATCGATGGACTTCTTGAAGTCGGGGTTCTTCGCGGAAATTTCGGCCCACAACTCGTTGGTCGCCTTCAGACAGGCATCGAGCACTTCGTTGGTGAACGGACGCAGCTGCGTGCCGCTCGCCACCAGCTGCTTCAAGGCCTGCGGGTTCTGCATGTCATAGCGGGCAGCCATCCAGCTATTGGCATTGGCGCAGGCATTGGTGAGGATCGCCTGATAGCTCTTCGGCAGCGCATTGTACTTATCGAGATTGGTAAAGGCGTGGACCGTCGGTCCGCCTTCCCAGAAGCCGGGATAGTAGTAGTACTTGGCGACCTTCTGGAAGCCGAGCTTCTGGTCGTCATACGGACCGACCCACTCGGCCGCATCGATGGTGCCCTTTTCCAGCGACGGATAGATATCGCCACCGGCGAGCTGCTGCGGCACGACGCCGACTTTCTGCAGCACCTGACCGGCAATGCCGCCGATGCGCATCTTCAAGCCGTTGAGATCGGCGACGGTCTTGATCTCCTTGCGAAACCAGCCGCCCATCTGGGTGCCGGTGTTGCCGCATGGCATGCCGATGACGCCGAACTTCTTGTAGAATTCGTTACCGAGCTGCTCGCCGCCGCCCTGGTACCACCACGAATTCTGCTGGCGGCCATTGAGGCCAAACGGCACCGATGCGTAGATCGCAAAGGTCGGATCCTTGCCGACATAGTAGTAGGACACAGTGTGCGACATCTCGACGGTGCCGTTCGAGGTGGCATCGAGCACCTGCAGGCCCGGCACCAGTTCACCGGCCGCGAAGACCTGAATCTGGAATTTGCCGTCGGTCATTTCCGACACCTGCTTGGCCATCATCTCGGCACCGCCATAGATGGTGTCGAGCGACTTCGGGAATGAAGACGCCAGGCGCCACTTCACTTCCGGCATCGACTGCGCGATCGCCGGCGAGGCAACCGCTGCGGCACCTGCGGCACCGACGGCCGACACCTTCAAAAATTCACGACGCTTCATTCAAGCTCTCCTTTTGAACGCTTTTCCCCAAATTCCTTCGAGCTTACGGACGGCATAATCGCTGCGCGATTCAGCCGCCGCTACTCTTGGTCGCGGTTGATGTAACACGGTTATGGAGCGCCGGAAAATGAGACGAGCGTCGTAGTTCGCCCGATTGGACGAAAGTACTATGCGGCATTACGCGCCGACTTCGCAGACGCAGCGCGATCAGGCGAGCGCGGCTTTCAGGCTGTCCTTCACCTGCTGACCGATCGCCCGATAGATCGCGGCATGCGGCCCCTCCGGCTCGCTGACCACCACCGGTGTGCCGGCATCCGACATGGCGCGGATGGACATATGCAGCGGCACCTCGCCGAGGAACGGCACCCCGAGTTTCTCGGCCTCGTGCCGCGCACCGCCATGGCCGAAGATGTCCGAGCGGGTCCCGCATTCCGGGCACTGAAAATAGCTCATATTCTCGATGATACCGAGCACAGGCACATTGACCTTGGAGAACATCGCAAGGCCGCGGCGGGCATCAATCAAGGCAAGGTCCTGCGGGGTCGAGACGATCACCGCGCCCTTCAGCGGCACGTTCTGCGCCAGCGTCAGCTGGGCATCGCCGGTGCCCGGCGGCATGTCGACGACCAGGACATCGAGCTGGCCCCAGGCAACGTCGCGCAGCATCTGGGTGATCGCCGACATCACCATCGGCCCGCGCCAGATCATCGCGGTCTCCTCCTCCACGAGGAAGCCGATCGACATGATCGAGAGGCCGAAGCGCACGATGGGAATCATCTTCTTGTTGTCGTCGAGGGTCGGCTTCTCGTTGATTCCGGTGAGGCGCGGCACCGACGGGCCGTAAATATCCGCATCCAGCAGCCCGACCTTGAGGCCAAGGTCGCGCAGGCCCAGCGCGACATTCAGCGCCGTGGTGGACTTGCCGACACCACCCTTGCCCGACGCCACGGCGATGACGGCCTTCACACCGGGAATCTCCGCTTGCTTGCTCATCGCCGACGGCGCGCCCGGCGGCTGATGCGGCCGATGCGACGACACCGGCTGCACGCCCGCTGCAGGGGCGTGCGAGTGACCACCGGGACCATGGCGATGCGGCGGTGCGGCCGGCGCCGCTCCCGGCTTGCGCTCGGCCGTCAGCGCCACCATCGCACCGGTGACGCCGGGAATAGCGCGCACGGCAGCTTCGGCCTGCACACGCACGGTTTCCCAGGCACGCGCCTCGGCAGCATCGACATTGATGGAGAACATCACCTTTCCGTCGGCGACCGCGATATCGGACAACACATTGGCATGCACCAGCGGAACGCCGCGCGGCGATGCCACTTTGGCGAGGCCATCGAGAACCTGTTGTTTCGAAACGCTCAAATGCTGTCTCCCGGTCGGCGCATGTCTGACCGCAGAGATAGAGGCTTTGGGCCTCATGTCCATGCCATTTGCGTCGCAACGTCGTCATTATGCGAAGGCGGCCGGGCTCAGGCGGGCCTTGCCCCACCCTTCGCAGCGACTATGCTGCGGCCGCTTCGCGTTCCCGTCGCCCGCACGGGACACTCACTCCCAACAGTCGATAGCCGGCGGCAAGCCGGCAGCACATAAGGGTTCGGATATGGCCAAAGTTGCTTTCATCGGTCTCGGCGTCATGGGCTTCCCCATGGCCGGGCATCTCGCCGCCAAGGGCGGCCACGAGGTCACCGTTTACAACCGCAATGCAGCCAAATCGAAAGCCTGGGTAGAGAAATTCGGCGGCAAGTCGGCGCCGACCCCGAAGGCTGCGGCCGAGGGGCAGGATTTCGTGATGGCCTGCGTCGGCAATGACGACGACCTGCGTTCGGTCACCACCGGCGCCGACGGCGCTTTCAGCGGCATGGGCAAGGGCAAGATCTTCGTCGATCACACCACCGCTTCCGCCGAAGTGGCGCGCGAGCTCGACGCCGCCGCCACCAAGGCTGGCTTCGCCTTCATCGACGCGCCCGTGTCCGGCGGCCAGGCGGGCGCCGAGAACGGCGCCCTCACCGTGATGTGCGGCGGCGACGCATCGGTCTATGCCAAGGTCGAGCCGGTCATCAGCGCCTATGCCAAGATGCAGAAGCTGCTCGGCCCCGCCGGTTCCGGCCAGCTCACCAAGATGGTCAACCAGATCTGCATCGCCGGCTTGGTCGAAGCCCTGTCGGAAGGTGTTCATTTCGCCAAAAAGGCTGGCCTCGACGTCAACGCGGTGGTTGAGGTGATATCCAAGGGGGCCGCGCAGTCGTGGCAGATGGAGAATCGCCACAAGACCATGAATGACGGCAAGTTCGACTTCGGATTCGCCGTCGAATGGATGCGCAAGGATCTGTCGATCTGCCTCGCCGAGGCCCGCCGCAACGGCGCCAGCCTGCCGGTCACGGCGCTGGTCGACAATTTTTACGCCGAAGTGGAAAAGATCGGCGGCAAGCGCTGGGATACGTCGGCCCTACTCGCCCGCCTCGAGAAGTAAGGGTCTTTCTTCTCCCTCTCCCGCCCATCGCGCGGGAGGGCCGGGGTGGGGGCAGCCCCACGCTCGGACGCCACGTGGGGCACCCCCACCCTAGCCCTCCCCCGCAAGCGGGAGAGGGAATGACGGAGCGCCACTGCGCGCTTCCGGTTTGGGCCCCCAATGTCCGCAACGCAACGCGTCTGCCGTCCCACGCGCCCCTCTGCGGCGCGATTTTCACCGAGAATTAACCGGATTGCCGCGTTCTTTAAGGCACCCTTTAAGGATTGTGCGGCACAGATAACGATCTGTGAAAACCGCCCGCATCTGCGTGCAGGATTTGTGTAAGCGTGATGAGTGAGCCCGCCGCCAGGCCCGAGGTCGTCCAGCTTCCGGCTGAAGAGCCAGTCGCTGCGCCGCGTAATCGGCGGGTGGCCCAGCAGCGCGTCCGCGAAGCCCGCGACCGCCTGACCTCGACCTCGGGCACCCGGCCCGCTTTCGACCGCGAACTGCTCCGCCAATACGCCCAGACCCGCCTGTCAGGCTCGCTGGTGGTGACATTGCTGGTGGTCGGCACCGCCATCGTGTTCGGCATCTGGATGCAGCCATTGCCTGCGGCCGCCTGGGCCTGCGGCATGCTGTGCATCCAGGCCGCGATCCTGCGCACCTGCAATCGCTATCTCGCCGAACAGCCCGCTCCCAATGCGACGCGCAAATGGCGCACGCGTTTCATGGCGCTCGATCTGCTCTACGGCCTCGCCTGGACGATCATCCTGGTGCATCCCACCGGCAGCGACATGGCCGCGAATTCGCTGACGATGTTCCTGATGCTGCTGGTGGTCGCCGTCTCCAGCATGCTGGCGTCGAGCCTTCCGATTGCCGCCATTGCCGCTACCGCGCCGGTGACGTTCGGCGTGGCGCTGAGCTTCATCCTGCGCGGCAATTTCGACAGCTATGTGCTTGGCGCCCTCTCGGTCGCGGCCGAAGGCTATTTCATCCTGCTCGCCCAGCGCCTGCATTCGACCACCCTCGCCGCCCTCGAGGCGCGCGCCGAGAAGGACGCGCTGATCGGCGAACTCGAACAGGCGAAGGCGATCTCCGACGAAGCGCGCCACCGCGCCGAAGCCGCCAATGTCGCAAAGTCGCGGTTCCTGGCGCAGATGAGCCACGAATTGCGCACGCCGCTGAATGCCATTCTCGGTTTTTCGGAAGTGATGAAGAGCGAGATTTTCGGCGCCCATGCGGTGGCCGTTTACAAGGACTATTCCGGCGACATCCATAATTCCGGCGTCCACCTGCTCAATCTGATCAACGAGATTCTCGA
>SDZE01000308.1 GCA_004173095.1 Bradyrhizobiaceae bacterium | reverse complement strand
ACTGTCGTATGCATTTGCGCTGGTATCGGTGGCGGCAGGGCTGCAGATCGAGAACGGCACGATCAAGGATGCGCGTATCGCGCTCGGCGGCGTCGCCCACAAGCCATGGCGGGATACCGAGGCAGAGCAATCGCTGCGTGGACAGGCGGCGGAGACGCGTGCGTTCGAAGCTGTGGCACAGCGCATTCTGCGCGACGCCAAGGGGCAGGGCGAGAACGACTTCAAAATCGAGCTTGCGACCCGTGCCATTGTGCGTGCGCTTGGACAGGCTGCCGCCGGTACTCCGCAAAATCAGTCCGATAAAGGGATCCAGTAAGGAAGCAGTGATGTCAGTGATCCAACAACTGCAGGTCGGGCGGCCCATCAGCCGCGTCGATGGTCGCCTTAAAGTTACGGGCAAGGCGCAATACGCTGCGGAATACCAGACAGATGGCTTGCTGTATGGCTACATCGTCAACGCCACGATCGCCGCTGGTCGGATCGCGTCGATGGACCTGACCGCGGCGCGGCGCATGCCGGGTGTGGTGGAAATCTTTACGCACGAAAACCGCGGCAAGGCCGCTTGGCTCGATCGCAAGTGGCGCGATGATGTGGCACCGCCCGGGCATCCGTTCCGCCCGCTGCATTCGGAGCGCATCCTGTTCGATGGCCAGCCCGTGGCACTCGTGGTCGCCGAGACATTTGAAGCAGCGCGCGACGCGGCATCGCTGATTGCGGTGACCTATGATGTCGATCCGCATTGCACCGAGCTCGAGCGCAAGCGAAGTGAGGCCTATGTGCCGCCCGAAAAACGGAGTGGCATCCCGCCACCGCCTGATCCGCGCGGCAATGCAGAGCAGGCCTTTTCCGATGCGCCCGTGAAGATCAGCCGAGATTACCGCATCAATCCGGAACACCACAATCCGATGGAAATGTTCGGAAGCACGTGCGTGTTTGAAGGCGATAGCAAGCTCACCATCTACGACAAGACCCAGGGCTCGCAGAATGCGCAGGGTTACGTTACTTCCGTGTTCGGTCTTGGGAGCGACGATGTCCGAGTCGTCAATCACTATGTCGGGGGCGCGTTCGGTTCCGGCCTTCGTCCACAGCACCAGCTGTTCTTCGCTGTCATGGCCAGCCTCGAGCTGAAGCGCTCGGTACGCGT
>SDZE01000206.1 GCA_004173095.1 Bradyrhizobiaceae bacterium | reverse complement strand
GGTGAACGAGCTGATCCACGGCACCACCGACAAGCGTTTCCACCAGGCATGGGCCATGGCGCAAGCGGATACGTTTCAGCCGGCAGAGGCAAGGGGCGCGGCCTAGTTTTAACAACGCGTCATGATGAGGCGCGGAGCGTGCAGACCACGGGCGAGGTAGATCCGATGGCCCACTCGACGCCCTCTCAAAACTCGCCGTGCAAACGTCCCGAGAAAATCGACACCGGCCCGCGATCCGCGTTGTAAGCGGGGTTCACGATCAGCTGGTAGTCCGCCGTGAATGTGAAATTCTTGTTGATCGCATAGGCGTAAAACGTCTCGAGGATCCGCTCGGTGCCGTAGTTCAGGCGACCGTCGCCGATCAAGAGGCCATTGCCGCCGGCCGCGAGAAAGTCGCGATGCGCGGCGGACAGGCCGTTGACGGCGCCGCCGATGCCGATCGTGTCGCTGGCGCGACCCCAGCGGCCGCCCTTGATGGAGAGGCCGCCCGAGATGCTGCGATCGATATCGGTGAAGGACAGGATCTCGTTCTGGCCGTCATTCCAGCTATAGCGGCCGAACAATCCGATCTCGTCGGCGATCTCCTGCTCGCCGTTGAGATAGAAACCGTATTTGTCGCGCGGCCGACGGATCGAGGCCATCACATCATTGATGTCGAGCAACGGATCAGTGGCCGCAATCGCCAGCGCGCCGCGATAGCTGCCGGTATTGCCGCGATTCATGAAGGCACCAACGCGCACCTTGCCGGGACGCTCGAATATCTGATGCCGTTCCTCGAATTCGACGACGGCGCCGCCGGAATTGAAGGTGAGAATGTCGCTGTTCGGTTGCGACGGAACCTGGAACAGGCCGGCACGTATCGCCCAGTCTTTGCGATTCAGCTCCAGCACGCCGCCGCGGGTGAAGCCGGGCAGATCAGCCGGAAAATCGTAGGCGCCCGAAGACCACATTGCCCAGTTCATGAAATCGGCGCGCGGATCCTTTGCGTAGCTATTGCCGTCGAAGAAGTCGCCGACCGAGAAGCGTCCGACCGTGAGCGTGATGCGGTCGATGTCGCGCTTGCCGGCAAGCTGGTTGGCTGCGTCCGCCACCTCTTCCTGCTCGCCGCCGAGTCCTAGGGTTTGGCGGAAGAAATAGCGCTGCGGACGAATTTTGGGATAGCTGCCGCCGGCCTTCTGCGCTTCGCCATTGGGGAAACCGGCGACGCCGAGCGTGCCGTTGAAGCCGAAGCCCTGCGCGATTTCGGGATTGAAGTAGAACTCGCCGCCGTCCCACAAGCGCCAGCCGAGGAAGGCGGTGGTTGTGAAGGTTTCCCGAAACTGCTTGCCACCCTGCAAACTGTTGGCGCCTTCATAAGGCGAGCGGAAGCTCGGATAGCCTGAGCCGATGAAGGTCGTCTGGGCGTGGATATTCCAGTCGTCGGATTTCGGCAGCGACACGCGGGTTGAGACCGGCGTCGTCGGCGACCATGCGGGGCTGTCGCCCAGCCGATAGTTCATGCCCAGTTTGATGGCGTGGATTTTTGGGTCCACTTCCACGGCGGGCAGGCCGAAACCCGCGAGCCCGTAGGTTTGTCGCGACAGGTCGATATAGTTGTATTCGAGCTTGGCGGTCCAATTGCCGCCGACCGCGGTCTCAATACCGGCGCCGACGGTCCAGCCGACATGGTCTTTTTGATCCGTCGAGAAAATACCACCGTCGGCATCCAGCACATTCAGCTTGGTCTTGCCCCAGGCGAAGCCAGCCGTCGCGTAAGGCAACCACGTTCCGATCGCATAGCCGACACGGCCCCGCGCGGTAGCCAAGTAATCGAAAGTGGTCTGGTAGGGATCGTTGCCCAGACGAGCAGTATCGGTCGGGCTGATGAAGGTGGCATCGACCTCGATGCCGAGGACGACATTGTTGCTGAATTGTCTGTTATAGCCGGCTTGATAGCCGCCGAGGATGCCGGTCGGGGATGGCGGCAGAAAGACTCCCTGGGCCAAAAGCGGATTGGCATTCGGTCCGAGCTTTGCATCGCCGTAGCCGACATGAGCGCCAAGATAGAAGCCGCTCCAGTCATAGGCTGGCTGCAGGCGCGCTTTCATCGGCAGGTCGGCAGCTACAGCATTACCGTCAAGCGCGATGACGCCTAGCGTGACACCGGTCAAAGCGCATGTCGCGGCAAAATCTCGCAAAAAATACCGGCTCGTCACGCTGCGCCACCCTCAACTCATCGCCATCAATGGCCACTCGATATTTCATAGAAGCGGCCGATTCGTCCGGACGGGGCGGCCACAGTCGTAATGTTATTGTTAGCCATCGGAGCCGCATCGGGGCCAGCCCCATCTGTATCTGACAGCGCTCTATGACGGCTCGATTACACAAAAAGAAGACCCGCCCGGGGGACATCGGGCGGGTCTTTGGTCCGACACGGGGTGGATGAGGCGCCCGTGTCGGACGCAACTCCACGTCAGCCGATCAGAACTGAATTAATAATGGCAGCTGCGGACACGGCCCATGTAGTTGCCGTAGATGTCGTACTGGCGGGTCCAGCCGCAGCGATAGCCGTAGCCATAACCGTAGCCGTAATTGTTGGCGGCGATGGCGCTGCCGACGACCGCGGCGCCGACGACACCGGCTGCGATGCCGAAGCCGACGCCAGGGCCCTTGGCCTGTGCCTGCTGGGTGGTGGACGCCATGGCACCGGCGGCGGTCATGGCAACGAGCGCAACGGCGGCAATGCGGGATTTGATCGACATAAGAAACTCCATCCTGTTTGGCTGCAGCCATCATTGGCTTGCATGTCCATCAGTCGGAGGATGTCGGAAGCGGGTTCGAGGCCGGTTCGAACTATTTGGTTTCGTGCATGTGTCGTGGATGAAACAGAGCTGTCGTTGTTTCCTTCACCTCTCCCCGGTGGGGAGAAGTGTTGTTGCGTCGCTGCAGTGGCAGTGCGCAATTGATTACTTGCCCGGGTCCGGCTCGCGATCGAAGTGAGTTACGTCGAAGCGATGCATGTCGGCCAGCAATTCGCAGAACGCTTCCGCGCCATGTTTCAACAATTGCTCGCCCTTCGCTGCGCTCGCCTGTGTCGCATCGCCGATCGCGCCGGACGGATGGAGGTCTTCGGCCTGCCAGGCGAAGGGCGCCGGCCTGCTGGCCGACAGCCAGCGGTAAGTCTTCTCCATCGCAATCGTCGCCGGCACGAAATTCGCAATCTGGTCGTTGCGCACATGTTCGGGATAGCGCGCCAACATCAGCGAGGTCTCGATGGCGCCGCCATGGATGCCGTGGCGGACCTCTTCATCGGTGAACAGGCCATCGGGCACACCGAAGCGCGACCAACTCGTGGTCGCAACCAGCATGCCGTATTCCGCACGCAGATCCTGCGCTGCCAGCGTCATCGCCGCGCTGTTGCCGCCATGGCTGGTCACCATCACGAGCTTGGTCATGCCGGCGCGGGAAACGCTCTCGCCGATCGCGGTCCAACTTTGGAAGGCGATCTCGGTGGGCAGCGTCAGCGTACCGGGAAAGGCCAGATGTTCGGTCGAGATGCCGATCGGCTGAACCGGCAGAAAGGTGGCCGGGATATCCGCCGGCAGCAAACGCTGCACTTCGGCAAGATAGGCCTCCGCAATCATCACATCCGTTCCCAAGGGCAGATGCGGCCCATGCTGTTCCGTCGCGGCCAGCGGCAGCACCGCGATCCATGAGGACGGATCGCCCCGGGCGATGTCGGGCCAGTGAATGGCGGTCCAGTTGCGGGGCGGCATAACGGATGTCATCGAGGTACGTTTCGCTGCAGGAGATTGCGGGTGGTCAGTCCCGCGATAGCTTTCTATCATGGGCCAGAATCGTGACTGGAGTCCAATATGGGCCGGCTCTTCCTGCTGCGTGCGTTAACCATCTGTGCGACCATGATGACCGCGCTTGCGCCCGCGTCGGCGCAAGGCGTGTCGTCCCAGGACGTCGCGGCACAAGGCAAGCTCGATAAAGTCAGCTTTGGCACCAATTGGGTCGCGGAAGCCGAGCATGGCGGCTTCTTTCAGGCGGTGGCGGATGGCACCTACAAGAATTACGGCCTCGACGTCACCATCGTGCCGGGCGGACCCAATGTGAACAATCGCTTGTTGCTGATCGCCGGCAAGCTTGATTTTTTCATGAGCGCCAACACGCTGCAGTCCTTCGATGCGGTGGCCAACAATGTTCCGGTGGTCGCCATTGCGGCGATGTTTCAGAAAGACCCGCAGGTCTTCGTTGCGCATCCCGATCCGAAAGTCACCAAGCTCGAAGACCTCAAATCGAAGACCCTGTTCATCTCGAAGGAGGGCGTCACCGGCTATTTCCAATGGATGAAACTGGAATTCGGGTTCAGCGAAGCCAAGGTGAAGCCGTACAACTACAATGCGCAGCCGTTCATCGTCGATAAGAACAGCGCCATGCAGGGCTATGTCACGTCGGAGCCGTTTCTGATCGAGAAACTGGCCGGGTTCAAGCCCAATGTCATGCTGCTCGCCGATTACGGCTTCAACGGCTATTCGACGCTGATCGAAGCGCGCCGCGAGACGGTGGAGAAGTCGCCCGACCTGGTGCAACGTTTCGTCGATGCCTCGATCATCGGCTGGTACAATTACCTTTACGGCGACAACACAGCCGCAAATGCCCTGATCAAGAAGCTCAATCCGGAGATGACCGACGAATTGCTGACCTATTCGATCGCGACGATGCGGGACAAAGGCATTGTCGATTCCGGCGATGCGGAGAAGAACGGGATCGGTGCCATGAGCGACGAGCGAGCCGCGAGCTTCTTCGACAAGATGTCGCGTGCCGGCGTGGTCAAACGCGATATCGACTATCGCCGCGCCTATACGCTGCAATTCGTCAACAAGGGCGTCGGACTTGACCTGCGGCCGAAGAAGTAGCCGATGGCGTCTCCGGGTGCGTCTCAGGATGAGTTTGCGATCCGCCTGCGTGGCGTGACGAAGATCTATGACGCCGGCGGCACACGGGGCGGCACCCGCGCGCTCGGCCCGCTCGATCTCGACATCCGCAAGGGTGAATTCGTGTCGCTGCTCGGCGCGTCCGGCTGCGGTAAATCCACCGCGTTGCGGCTGATCGCGGGACTTGCGGCGCCATCCGGCGGCGATATCGAGGTGCCGGCGCGTGCATCACGCCATGGCATCGGCTTCGTGTTTCAGGAGCCGACGCTGATGCCCTGGACCACGGTGCGCGAAAACGTGCGACTGCCGCTCAAGCTCGCGTATGTGAAAGATGCGGAGTCGACGCCGCTTGTTGCGGAGGTGCTGGCGCAGGTCGGCCTCGCCGATTTCGCTGATGCCTATCCCCGCGAATTGTCCGGCGGCATGAAGATGCGGGTCTCGCTGGCGCGGGCGCTGGTCACCTCGCCGGACGTCCTGTTGCTCGACGAGCCCTTTGCCGCACTGGATGAGATCACGCGGTTCCGGCTGAACAACGATCTGCTTGCACTGTGGCACAAGCTCGGCACTACCGTCGTGTTCGTCACCCACTCCGTTTATGAATCCGTCTATCTGTCGCAGCGGGTGGTGGTGATGACGTCGCGCCCCGGCCGCGTCCATGCGGA
>SDZE01000609.1 GCA_004173095.1 Bradyrhizobiaceae bacterium | reverse complement strand
GTGCCATCCAGACCGAACTCGATCATCGCCTGCGAGCGCTCGATCGCCGCGACCTTGCCGCTGTTCTCGAGCCCGCGCATTTTCTGCGCGGTGATGTCGCTGCAGCACTCGACGATCCGGACCGGCTTGCCGGCATCGTCCAGGACCGGTGTGTAGGAACCCTGGATCCAGACTTCACGGCCATTGTTGCCGAGCCGCTTGAATTCGCCGGATTGATGCACGCCGCGATTCAGCACCGACCAGAAATCGTGATAGGCCGCGCTGTCGCGCATCTCCGGTACAACGAACATGCTGTGGTGCTTGCCTTGAATGTCGGCGAGCGAATAGCCCATGATGGCCAGGTAGTTCTCGTTGGCGGCGACGACCGTCCCGTCGAGATTGAATTCGACCAGCGCCTGCGACTTGTTGAACGCCGTCGCCTTGGCGAGCGCATCACGCGCTGCGTTCGCCTTGAACCACTGCAACATCGATGACTTTCTGAAAATGCTTTGAGTTAACGGGAGGGGCAGTATTCGAGCACCGCCGTCGCGAACAGCCCGCTCAAGCTGCGATCGCGATGGGTATGATGCTCTCACGGATGTCCGAAAAATGAATTAAGTCCGGGCTTTAACTTTGCGAAAATGGGCGCTGCCGGCGCACGAACGCGTGAGCGGTTTGCGCGATGGGCCGATGCGGCCGCGGCTTTGCTATCTTTGCTCCAAAGATAAATGACGAAGTCGCGTGGTGGCCCCTGGCCCGATGACGCGCACGCATCGGGAACCGGGCGCCATTGCCCGTATGCGCGTTTTGTGCGAGCGATGAATGCGCGCCTTGCCGGTGCATGGACCCGTTGCTGACATGCTCATTCTTGCCATCGATACCGCTCTCGATGCCTGCGCCGCTGGCGTGCTCGACACCCGAACCGGACAATTGCTGGCCGATGAATCATTGCCGATGAAGCGCGGCCATGCCGAGGCGCTGATGCCGCTGCTGGCGCGCGTGATGCAGCAGTCGGGCATCGCCTTTGCGGAGCTTGATCGGGTCGCCGTCACCACGGGGCCCGGCAGTTTCACCGGCTTGCGCGTCGGTCTGTCGGCCGGCCGCGGCATCGGCCTGGCCGCCGCCAAGCCGGTGGTCGGCGTCACCACCCTCGCCGCCTATGCCGCCCCCGTGGTCAGCCGCAACGAGGACACGCCGGTTCTTGCCGTGATCGATGCGCGCCACGACCATGTGTATTTCCAGGCGGTCAGCGGCAATGGCACATCGCTGCAGCGCCCCTGCGTCATCCCGATCGACGAAGCGCTCGAAGCGGCCCGGTTCGGCGCGCCGCACCTGATCGGCAATGCCGCCACCATACTGGCCGCGCGGTGGCCTGCCGATGCGCCGCCACCCGTCGCCGTGACCGAGCAGGCCGCGCCGGAGATTTCCTGGGTGGCATGGCTCGGTGCCGCCGTCGATCCACAGGCTGCGCTGGCCCGGCCGTTCTATCTGCGCGCGCCCGATGCCAAGCCGCAATCCAGCCTGATGGGCGCGCTCGACCACAACTCCCTGGCATCATGATTCTCGATCGCCTGTTGCAGCGCTTTCGCCGCCCACCCGCGGTGGTCGAGCCCGCCTCGCCACGGGACTCGGCGCAACTGGCGCGGCTGCATGCCGCCTCGTTTCATCGCGGCTGGGGCGACGGCGAATTCGACCAGATGCTGCGCGAGCCCAACACGCTGATCCACCGGCTGTGCCAGGGCCGCCGGCTGATCGGTTTCGCGGCCTCGCGGCTGGCAGCGGACGAAGCCGAAATCCTGTCCATCGCGGTGGCGCCGGAGCAACGCGGGCGCGGGCTGTCGCGCGATTTATTTCTCACTCATCTCGGCCATCTTGCCGGCCGAGGCGTGCGCACGGTGTTCCTCGAAGTCGAGGAGAACAACATGCCGGCGCGGCGGCTCTATGAGCGCGCCGGCTTTGCCGTGGTCGGCCAGCGTGCGCGCTATTACAAGGACGCCGACGGCACCGAATTGAATGCCCTGATCATGCGCCGCGACTTGTCCTGACGGCGCCCCGGTGGCAAAAGAAGCCACGCGAGACGAGACCCATGACGGCATTGAAAACGACATCTTCCAAGGTCAGCAGCATCGAGACACGCTGCGCCGCCACCGGCATGCGCATGACCGAGCAGCGCCGCGTCATCGCGCGCGTGCTGGCGGAAGCCGACGATCATCCCGACGTTGAGGAATTGTATCGCCGCTGCGTCGCCATCGACGACAAGATCTCGATCTCGACGGTGTATCGCACGGTCAAGCTGTTCGAAGATGCCGGCATCATCGAGCGTCACGATTTTCGCGAGGGCCGCGCGCGCTACGAAACCATGAGCGACGCGCATCACGATCACCTGATCAACCTGCGCGACGGCACAGTGATCGAATTCACCTCCGAGGCGATCGAGAAACTGCAAGCCGAGGTCGCCGCCAAGCTCGGCTACAAACTGGTCGATCACCGGTTGGAGCTGTATTGCGTGCCGCTCGACGAGGACAAGTCCGAACAGTGAGTTTCGACCTCGTCATCTTCGATTGCGACGGCGTGCTGGTCGATAGTGAAGCGCTGGCCTGCGTGGTGCACGCGGATGTATTGACGGCCTATGGCTATACCATCACCGCTGAGCAGGTGCATGAGCGGTTCCTCGGCCGTTCGGCGCGCGAGGCGCGGGCGGAGGTCGAGGCCGAGATGGGCCGCGTGCTGCCGGAAGATTATACGGCCGAACTGAAATCCACCATCGACCGGGTGTTTGATGCGCAGCTGCAGCCGGTGGCCGGCGTCGCCGACGTCCTGGCCGGGCTCGACCAGAAGAAGTGCGTGGCGTCATCGGGTACGCCGACGCGGATCCGCTCGAGCCTCGCCACCACCGGATTGATCCATCATTTCGGCGAGCACCTGTATTCTGGGCTGCAAGTGGAACGCGGCAAGCCGGCGCCCGACCTGTTCCTGTTTGCCGCGGCGCAGATGGGCGCCGATCCCGCCCGCTGCGTGGTGATCGAGGACAGCATCCACGGCGTCACCGGCGCAGTGGCGGCGGGCATGACCGTGTTCGGCTTCCATGGCGGCGCTCATTGCGGCCCGGCCACCGCAGCCGCGCTGCAGGCCACCGGCGCCCATCTGGTGTTCGACGACATGCAGCGGCTTCCGGCGCTGATCGCCGCCGGCCGGCCCGGCGCCCGGGCTTTTGATCCGGCTAACCCTTTGTAACGCTTATATTTTGCTTCAGACGCTGGATTTCTCGGGCGCAAGCCTATAACTGCAGGCCTGTAACCCCACGTCATGCGCGAGACGCGCTTTTTCAACTGTCAGGTTTCATGACCGCGCCGCGCAAGCTGCACATCAAATCCTTCGGCTGCCAGATGAACGTCTACGATGCCCAGCGCATGGTGGACACGCTGGCGCCTGAGGGATTTGTGGAGACGGCCAATGCCGACGACGCGGATCTGGTGATTCTCAATACCTGCCATATCCGCGAGAAAGCCTCCGAGAAGGTCTATTCGGAACTCGGCAAGCTGCGCATCGCCAAGGCGGAAGCGGCCCAGCACGGCAAGCAGATGAATGTCGTGGTGGCCGGCTGCGTCGCGCAGGCGGAGGGCGACGAGATCATTCGCCGCGCGCCGGTGGTCGATGTCGTGGTCGGGCCGCAGAGCTATCACAACCTGCCGCAGCTGCTGGCGAAGGCGAAAGCCGGCCAGCGCGCGCTGGATACGGATTTCCCGGTTGAAGACAAATTCGGATTCCTGCCTGCGCCGCAGCCGGCAGCGATTCGCGCCCGCGGCGTGTCGGCTTTCGTGACGGTGCAGGAAGGCTGCGACAAGTTCTGCACGTTCTGCGTGGTGCCCTATACGCGCGGCGCCGAGGTCTCGCGCCCGGTCAGCCAGATCGTCGCCGATACCGAGCGGCTGGCCGATAACGGCGTCCGCGAGATCACGCTGATCGGCCAGAACGTCAACGGCTATCACGGCGAGGGGCCGGACGGTCGCCCGTGGGCGCTGGGCACGCTGATTTTCCGCCTCGCCGAGATCCCCGGCATCGCGCGTATCCGCTATTCCACCAGCCATCCGCGCGATGTCGAGGACACGCTGATCGCGGCGCATCGTGATTTGCCGCAGTTGATGCCGTTCGTGCATCTGCCGGTGCAGTCCGGTTCGGACCGGATTCTCGCAGCCATGAACAGAAAACATACGGCGGAGGATTATCGCCGGGTCATCGACCGTTTCCGCTCGGCGCGGCAAGACATTGCTTTCACATCGGATTTCATTGTCGGCTTCCCCGGCGAAACGGAACAGGATTTCGCCGACACACTCGCGCTCGTCACACAAATCGGTTACGCTGGTGCGTATTCGTTCAAGTATTCGCCGCGGCCGGGTACGCCGGCTGCGGAGTTGCAGGAGACGGTGTCACAGGCCGACATGGACGAGCGACTGACGCGCCTACAGACCCTGATCGACAGCCAGCAGGCGGCCTTCAACAAGGCTGCCGTTGGCCAGACGGTCGATGTGCTGTTCGAACGCGCGGCGCGCAATCCCGGTCAGATCGTCGGCCGCACCGCTTATCTGCAGCCGGCCCATGTGATGGCCTCCGCCGATATCATCGGCCAGGTGCTGCCGGTGCATCTCGAAAGCCTCGAGCGTTACAGCCTGATCGGCACGCTCGCGCATCGTTCGTTTGCGTCATCGTCACGCCCACCCTCTTCCTCGCCCGATTTATCGCAGCCAGTCCTCACCGCCACGGGAGCCTGAATTCTTGGCAAAGAGTGCATCGGATTCGTCTACGCTCGCTGCTCGCAAACCCGACTTCACCGCCGCTGCCGAGACGCAGGTCGTCATCGACTTTGATGACAATCGCGCGGCCTCGGCATTGGTCGGCCCCTATGGTCAGAACCTCGCGCTGGTCGAGCGGCGACTCAATGTCGTCGTCGATTCGCGCGGCAATCACATCACCCTCACCGGCACGCGCGATGCCTGCGACGCCGGACGGCGGGTGCTGGAAATGCTGTATGTCCAGGCCACCCAGGGCACCGAGCTGACGCAAGGCGATGTCGAAGGCGCGATCCGCGCGACACTGGCGCAGGGCTCGCTGTTTCCGTTCGATCCCAAGAATCCATCCAAGCCGACCTCGAATTTCGAGGCGATCAATCTGCGCAAGCGCCCGGTGCGCGCCCGCACCGCCGCGCAGGATTCCTACATCCGCGCGAGATCGAAATCGCGCCGCTCGCTTTCATGCGCGGACGCACGCTGACCAATGCCGCGATCATCCTCGACGAGGCGCAGAACACCACCTCGATGCAGATGAAGATGTTTCTCACCCGTCTTGGCGAGAACAGCCGCATGATCATCACCGGCGACCCGTCGCAGATCGATCTGCCGAACGGCCAGGTCTCCGGCCTGTCCGAGGCGGTGCGGCTGCTCGACGGCGTGCAAGGGATCGCGCAGGTGCATTTCAAGGGCGAAGACGTGGTACGTCATGAGCTGGTGGGGCGCATCGTCGCCGCCTATGAGAAAGCGGCGCCCAAAGCGCCTGCCGGACCTCCGACCGCGAAAAGCTGAAGCTATCAACCAGAACGAACGGCGGATCTGCGATATGATGCGCCGATGAGAAACACCATCACCCTATGACCAACCACATCCCACCTGCGACCGAGGTTCTCGTCGTCGCCGATTGCTGGTCCGCCGAGGCCGATGCCGACGCGATCATACATCGCGCCATCGAGGCCGCGTCCGCTATGGTGAAAGACGACACCGCCGATGCCGAACTGGCGGTCATGCTCACCGACGATGCCGGCATCCGCACCCTGAACAACAACTGGCGCGGCATCGACAAGGCGACCAACGTGCTGTCCTTCCCCGCCTTGCAGCCGCCGGAAGGCGCGGCGGTGCCCGACGACATGCCGCGCATGCTCGGCGACATCGCGATTGCCTATCAGACCACGCGCCGCGAGGCGGATGACGAAGAGAAGCCGTTCGCGAACCATCTCAGCCATCTGGCCGTGCACGGTTTCCTGCATCTGGTCGGCTACGATCACGAGAACGATGGCGACGCCGAAGACATGGAGCAGCTGGAGCGCGAGATTCTTTTGACGCTCGGCATCCCCGATCCCTATGCCGATCGCGATCCTCATACAGATCAGGACAAGGTGACCTGACATGCCGGAGGGCGATAGTAACGACAATTCGAGCAATCTGCCGGCCGTGGTGCATAACGGCGAGGTCATGCGCCCTGCCGCCGACAACTGGCTGACGCGTGCGATCCGCTCGCTGTTCGGATGGAAGACCGGATCGGTGCGTGCCGATCTGCAGGTTGTGCTCGACGCGTCGGCGCCGGACGAGACCGGATTTTCCACGGTCGAGCGCACCATGTTGCGCAACATTCTCGGCCTCAACGAACGGCGTATCGCCGACGTGATGGTGCATCGCTCGGATATCGTGGCTGTGAAGCAGGATATCCCGCTGGCCGAATTGATGTGCCTGTTCGAAAGCGCCGGCCACTCGCGCCTCGTGGTCTATAACGAAACGCTCGACGACCCCGTCGGCATCGTGCACATCCGCGACATGCTCGGCTACATGACCATCAAGTCGCGCAGCGAGCCGAAGCCGACTCCGGCGAAGCGCAAGAAGCCGCTGCCGGCCGGCCTCGACCTCCGCCTCGTCGATCTCGCCCAGCCGCTGATCGAGACCGGCATCATCCGCAAGCTGCTCTATGTGCCGCCATCGATGCGCGCCATCGACCTGCTGGCACAGATGCAGGCCGCGCGGCTGCATCTGGCGCTGGTGGTGGACGAATATGGCGGCACCGACGGTCTCGTCTCCATCGAGGATATCGTCGAGCAGATCGTCGGCGAGATCGACGACGAGCATGACAGCGAGGAGCCGCCCTCCATCGTCAAGCAGGGCGACTATTTCATCGCCGATGCCCGCACCAGCCTCGAAGATGCGCGCAAGCTGATCGGCCAGGATTTCGAGACCGGCGAAGACGGCGAGGATGTCGAGACGCTCGGCGGTTACATCGTCACCCATGTCGGACGCCTGCCGGTGCGCGGCGAAGTGATCGCCGGCCCGGGCGAATTCGAGATTGAAGTGCTCGACGCCGATCCGCGCCGCGTCAAGCGTTTGCGCATCGGCCCGCGCAAGGAGCGCCCCGCTCCGCGCGTGCGAGAACCGCGCAAGCGCGGCGCCGCAGCCGACACCGCCGCGGCGCAGCCCAGTGACGCCGTGACGCCGCCCCCTTCCGGCGACAGCGCGGGGACGCCGTGATTCCCAAGCCTCTGCGACAGATTGCACTCAGCATCATTCTTGCCTGGGGCTGGCGGCGCGCCGCCATTGCCTTCTTCGCCGGCGCCTTCTCGTCGCTGGCGATGGCACCTTTCAATGCCTGGCCGATCCTCTTCATCACGTTTCCGGTCGCCGTCTGGCTGATCGACGGCGCTGCAGCCGGCAAGATGCGCGGCATTCCAGCGGCCGCGATGGCCGGCTGGTGGTTCGGCTTCGGCTATTTCGTGCCGGGCCTGTACTGGATCGGCTATGCCTTCTTGGTCGATGCCGAGACCTTCGCCTGGCTGTTGCCGGCGGCTATCTGCGGCCTGCCCGCTTATCTTGCGCTATACACAGCGCTTGGCTTTGCCATCGCGCGGCTGCTGTGGACTCGGGATTCCTCGCGCGTGCTGGCGCTGGCCGCCAGCCTCACCGTCGGCGAATGGCTGCGCGGTCACATGCTCACCGGCTTCCCCTGGAACGCATTCGGCTATGCCCTGACCGAACCGCTGGCGCTGGCACAGACGCTGTCGCTGATCGGGTTGTGGGGCATGACCTTCGTGGCGGTGGCGGTGTTTGCAGCGCCGGCGACTCTGATCGACAGCCCGTCGCGCACGCAGCGGCCCTGGCTGCCGCCCGTGCTTGCCGTGTCGCTGCTGATCGTGATGGGGATCTATGGCGTCATTCGCCTCGCGCAGACGCCGACGCAATATGTCGCCAATGTGAAGCTGCGGATCATGCAGCCCGCCATCTCGCAGGACAAACGATTCAACTACTCCGCCAAGGCGGATGTAATGAGCAAGTATCTGGCGCTGTCCGATCGCTCCACCGGGCCCGAGAACAGCGGCGTTGGATCGGCCAATGTGCTGATTTGGCCGGAGTCGGCCTTTCCGTTCTTCCTGTCGCGCGAAGCCGATGCGATGGCGCAGATCGCTGATCTACTGCCGAAGGGCACCGTGCTTATCACCGGCGCGGTGCGTCCGCCCGATCAGCCGGCGGGCACGCGCGTCACCCGCGCCTATAATTCGATCTTCGTGATCGATCACGACGGCACCTTCCTGTCGGTCTACGACAAACTGCATCTTGTGCCGTTCGGTGAATATCTGCCGTTCCAGAATCTGCTCGAGAAGATCGGCCTGCAGCAACTCACCAAGGTGCATGGCGGCTTCATTCCGGGCCTTCGGCGCAAGCCGATGGAGGTGCCCGGCGCACCGCCGATGCTGCCGCTGGTCTGCTACGAAGCAGTCTTCCCCGACGACATCGTGATCAAAAACGATCGCCCGGGCTGGATCGTCAACCTCACCAATGACGGCTGGTTCGGAATCTCCACCGGGCCGTATCAGCACCTGCAGCAGAGCCGGGCCCGCGCGATCGAGGAGGGGCTGCCGCTGGTTCGCGCGGCGAACACCGGTATCTCGGCCGTCGTCGATCCGGTCGGCCGTATCGTCAATCAACTGGGTCTGGGCATTGAGGGCGTGCTTGACTCCCGGCTGCCTGCGGCAATTCGGCCCACGTTTTACGCCAAGAGCGGCGATCTGCCTGCAGCGATTGCCGTTGCATTTGCGATCATCTTCGTCGCGCGGCGTCGCATGCGGCCGCATAGCTGATTGGTATCTCAGCTGTTTTCTATGTGCTGCAAACCACTTCGATCGTTACATCCATTGATGCTATGTCTCGAATGAAACGCTTTCGCTGTTAGCTTTGTTAGTTTTACTTCCCAAGTGTCCCGGAATTAGGCACGCGCCGCCGCTTATTTCTTCTTAGGAAGATTTACGTCGCTGCTATATAGTTTATTAGGATACCGCCGGCTCTCCGCTGATGCCGATCTGCGACGGACGTCTTCTCTGCTCCGTCTCCCTCATGCGACCAGGAGTATGCGAGATGTCGACGAAAGCGCCCAATCCTGTTGACAAATATGTCGGCAGCCGTGTGCGCATGCGCCGTATTATGCTGGGCATGAGCCAGGAGAAACTGGGCGAAGCGCTCGGCCTCACATTTCAGCAGGTCCAGAAATACGAGAAGGGCACCAATCGCGTCGGCGCCAGCCGGCTGCAGCAGATTTCGGAAATACTGCAGGTGCCCGTCTCGTTCCTGTTCGAAGGCGGCCCGGGCGCGATCGAGACCGCCAATGGTTTCAGCGAAGCGGCATCGCCGACTTACGTTTCCGATTTCCTCGCGACATCCGAAGGCCTCGCACTGACGCGCGCGTTCACGCGGATTTCCGATTCCAAGCTCCGCCGCAGCATCGTCGATCTCGTCGAGCAGATCGCCGCCCGCGAAGTGACCGACGCGACGTAACAGGGCTGAATCAACCGCTATTTCGTCATTGTCCTGATGGCGCGATGCGCTTTTCGGCGCTATCACCGCGCCATGACGACTGACGACAATACCGACGAATCCAAGCGCTATACCGGCTCCTTCTTCGGGCGCCGCAAGGGCCACAAGCTGCGCGACCATCAGGCGGGGCTGATGGCCGAACTGCTGCCAGCGCTGACCGTGGACATCACGCAACCCGCCCCCGCCGATTTGCGCATGCTCTTCGATGGCGGGATCGAAGCCGTTCGCCTCGAAATCGGCTTCGGTGGCGGCGAGCATCTGGTGGCCGAGGCGCTGGCTCATCCGCAGATCGGCTTCATCGGCTGCGAGCCCTATATCAACGGCATGGCGAAGATCCTTGTACAGATCGAGGCCCATAACATCCGCAATATCCGTCTTGTCGCCGGCGATGCCGCAGAGCTGCTGAACTGGGCGCCCGCGCAATCGCTGAAGCGCATCGACCTGATCCATCCCGATCCATGGCCGAAAAAGCGCCACTGGAAGCGCCGCTTCGTGCAGGACGCGACGCTGGCGCAGATGACGCGGGTGCTGGTGCCGCAAGGCGAATTCCGCTTCGTCTGCGACATCGAAAGCTACGTCGCCTGGACGCTGTGGCACGTCACCCGATCGCCGGCCTTCGTCTGGCTGGCCGAACGCGCCGACGACTGGCGGCTGCCTTGGCCGAACTACACAATGACACGCTATGGCCGGAAAGCCACACGCGAGGGGCGCAAGGCGGCGTATCTGATGTTTCGGCTGAAGTAGATCGACG
>SDZE01000144.1 GCA_004173095.1 Bradyrhizobiaceae bacterium | reverse complement strand
CCGCTAGCCCAACTCTGCCGCCGCGTCGATCAAAATCGTGCAAAATTTGTGGCGAATGCGCGGTTTTTTCTCGTTAACGCAAATGATGGCCAGTCCAGCGCTATTCGCCTGAGATGGACTGTGCAGGAGACGCATCAATGACGGCGGATCACGCCTTCTGGATAGCGATCGCAGCGATGATCGCAGGCACGCTTTATCTGGCGCCGCGCATCAGCCGGGACCGCATCGCCATGCAATGGGGCTTCGATGGCAGGCCGACATGGTCGGCGCCGAAATGGGTGGGGCTGTGGGCTCTGATCGCATTCGCGCTCATCATCCGCGCCCTGATCTGGGCGGCCATGACATGGACGCCGCAACACGTTCATGGCGCCGATCTCGGCATCGTGCTGATGTCGGTGGTGGTGGCCCTGTCGCATGTCTTCATCCTGTGGCGAGCGACCAAGGCCGAATAGCGCCGCATTTGCTTGGCTGCACACACAGGCTATGCCAGGCGCATCGACCAACGGTCAGCAAGTGGAATTGGGATGCGAACGGGTTTGGTCTATGTCGCCGCGGCCCTTGCCGAGATCGTCGGCTGCTTCGCATTCTGGGCTTGGCTGAGGCTCGGCAAGCCGGTCTGGCTCGTCATCCCCGGCGTCGCGTCGCTGGTGCTGTTTGCCTGGTTGCTGACCCAGATCGAAAGCGAAGCCGCAGGCCGGGCCTACGCCGCCTATGGCGGCATCTACATCGCCATGTCCGTGCTCTGGCTCTGGCTCGCCGAAGGCTTTCGTCCCGACCGCTGGGACATCGCAGGCGCAGCGATCTGCCTGATCGGCGCGGCGGTGATTATCGCGGGACCGAGGTGATGAGCAGGCGCCTTGTTCCTTCGGCGCATACTCGCGGCGTGCGGCTGCTTCTGTTCGGCGACCGATGACGGATCGAAACGAACTGAACTACCTGACGTCTGTTCTGGGCATTGAATGACGCCGCGCCCTGAGGCGGCCCATCACGTGATGGGCTTCGCCAGGCGGCACGGCGCAAGCCCGCAAAACCATCCCTTGATCTCGACGGAATCCATCGGGTCTTGAAGCGCGCCAACCGCATGATGGACCGACTGGGCGTTGGGGCAACCGGTACACACGGAGGACCCGAACGCGCACCAGTCGTCGTCGGG
>SDZE01000578.1 GCA_004173095.1 Bradyrhizobiaceae bacterium | reverse complement strand
GCCACGCGCGGCCAGGCCACGCTTGGCGCGGCGGGTGCGCTGCTGGATCTGCGTCAGCACCGGCTTGCGCTGGGCGTCGCCACGTGGAAACGGCGTCAGCGGCACCTTATCGACGCCGACGATCCGCATGATCTCCTCGACGATGTCGGCCTTCCCCGTGACGTCCATGCGCCAGGACGGCACGGCGACCTTCACCACCGGGCCATTGCCAGCGACCGAGAAGCCGAGCCGGTTGAGGATGATCCGCATTTCCGGGAACGGGACATCGATGGCAGCCAGGCGCTTCACTTCCGCAATCGGGAAGTCGATCAGGCGATCCTCGCCATAGCTCTTGCCGACGACGATGCTCTCCGACGGCGTGCCGCCGCACAGCTCCATCACCAGCTTCGTCGCTAGTTCGAGACCGGGCAGCATGAACACCGGATCGACGCCGCGCTCGAACCGATAGCGCGCATCGGAATTGATGCCGAGCCGGCGTCCGGTCTGCGCGATATTGATCTCGTTCCACAGCGCGGATTCGATCAGTACATCGGTGGTGTCGTCCGAACAGCCGGATGCTTCGCCGCCCATGATGCCGGCCAGCGATTCGACACCATGTTCGTCGGCGATGACGCAGACCTTGTCATCGAGTTTGTAGGTCTTGCCGTCGAGCGCGAGCAGCGTTTCACCATCTTTCGCTCGGCGCACGACCAGATCGCCCTTCACCTTGGCGGCGTCGAACACATGCAGCGGGCGCGCGCGGTCGAAGGTCAGGTAGTTGGTGATATCCACCAGTGCATTGATCGGGCGCAGGCCGATCGAGGTCAGCTTCTTCTGGAGCCATTCGGGAGAGGGGCCGTTCTTGACGCCGCGCACCAGGCGCAGCGCGAAGCCCGGACAAAGTTTCGCGTCCTCGACGGTCACCTTCACCGGGCAAGGGAATTCGCCCCTGATCGGCTTGATGCCGGGATTCTTGAACACGCCCATATCGGCAGCTGCAAGATCGCGCGCGATGCCGGTGACGCCGGTGCAGTCCTGCCGGTTCGGGGTCAGATTGATCTCGATGACGGGATCGCCGAGCTTGGCCCAATCCGGATACACAGCGCCGACCGGCGCATCGGCCGGCAATTCGATAATGCCGTCGATCGCGTCGGGCAGGCCGAGTTCACCGGCGGA
>SDZE01000499.1 GCA_004173095.1 Bradyrhizobiaceae bacterium | reverse complement strand
CATCCCAATCGACCTTGGGATTGCGCGGCAGTGTCGCCTTGGCCAATCCGGCAACGATGGCGATCTCCGATTTCAGGTGCTCGCTCGCGGGCGACCGACGGCCGATGGATCCATGGATATGGCTGAACGTATCCTCCATGGTCACGGTCTGCGGTCCGGATTCCTGCATGTCCTGTTCGGAGCGGCCGAGGCACGGCAGCAGATAGGCGACCTCGCCATTCAGCAGATGGCTGTGATTGAGCTTGGTGGCGATCTGCACCGTCAATCGCATGCGGTGCCAGGCGGGCTGCACCACTGAATGATCCGGCATGGCCCGGACGAAATTGCCGCCGAGACCGATAAAGGCCTTCACCTTGCCGGCCAGCAGACCTTCACAGACTTCGACCGTATTCATGCCGGTGTCGCGCGGCGGTTCGAAGCCGAACTGCGCGGCGATCTTGTCGAGCGGCACCAGTTCAGGCTTCTCTGCGATGCCTACGGTGCGCTGGCCCTGCACGTTGGAATGGCCGCGGACCGGGCAGATTCCTGCACCCTCGCGTCCGATGTTGCCGCGGAGCAGCAGCATGTTGACGAACATCGCGACGTTGTCGAAGCCGTGCGCGTGTTGCGTCAGCCCCATTCCGTACACGCCGATAACGCGCTCCGCCTCCACATAGACCTGCGCCGCCGCTTCGATCGCGGATCGATCGAGGCCCGATTGTGCTTCGATGTCCTGCCACGACGTGGCGCGCACGAGCGCCTCGAACGCGTCGAGGCCATCGGTATGCTGTGCGATGAAATCGACGTCGAGAACCCGCTTCGTGCCCGCTGCTTTGGCGGCGTCGTCAGCAGCAAAGACGTGCTTGGCGATTCCCGTGAGAACGGCGATGTCGCCGCCGACCTTCACCTGGTGATACTGGGTCGATATCTGCGTGGCGTTGCCCGTGAGCATCTGTCCCGGATTTTGCGGGTTGATGAAGCTTTCCAGGCCCTTCTCGCGCACCGGATTGAAGGTGATGATCTTCACCCCGCGCTTGGCGGCTTCCTGCAGCGGATGCAGGAAGCGCGGACTGTTGGTGCCGGTGTTCTGCCCGAAGAAGAACATCGCATCGCATAGTGCGATATCTTCGAACACGGTGGTGCCGACCGGCACACCGATCGTTTCCTTCAAGGCCACCGATGTGGTTTC
>SDZE01000410.1 GCA_004173095.1 Bradyrhizobiaceae bacterium | reverse complement strand
ACCCCACGTTTCAAAGCCGCCGCCCGCATCGCCTTGTCGAAACTGAACAACGGATTCTTGCTGGATTCCGCAAGATGGACATAGAGCTCATCGTAAAAGGTCAGGCCGGACTTGATCGCGCTGGCGATGATCGACTCGATCTCTTCCGTGCGGGGAGGCGGCTGCGTCGTGACGGTCAGGACGGTGAGATTGCCGATCGCGAAAGCAAGGCGATCGGCGGCAAGTCGGCCGCGCCTCACATTCGTCACCAGCGCGTTTCCGACCTCGGCGTGCCAATGCGCCGGCACCAGCAATGACTGCTCGGCCAGACTCTCGAACGTATCGTCGCTTCCCAGCAGTTCGCTTTCATCGAGACACATCGCCACGATCACCGACGCATCGACGACGATCAACGGCGGCCCTCATTGATCCATGCCTTGATGTCGTCCTGCGTGGCGCCGAGCCCGATCTCGCGCGCCATGGCGCGGAGATTGCGAATAGCGGCTTTGCGCTTTGCGATTTCACCCGGCGACAGCTCGGCGCTTGCCTGGACAAGCTTGGCGATCGGTTTGCCGTGGCGCGTGATCGTAACTTCGACGCCCCGCTCGACCTCGTCGAGCAGACTTGACAGCTGCGCCTTTGCCTCGAAGATGCCGATGTGTTTCATACCGATGATTCTGGTCTGATCAGACCAGAATGTCAAGGAACCCTAAACCTCACTCCGCCGCCTCGCTATGCCCCAGCCTTGCATTCAGCTTGTGGATCAGCTCTTCCGCCGCCTGCGAGATCACCGTGCCGGGCGGGAAGATCGCTTCGGCGCCGGCTTTGTAGAGCTCTTCGTAATCCTGCGGCGGCACGACGCCGCCGATGATGATCATGATGTCCTCGCGGCCCTGTTTTTTGAGCGCGGCCTTGAGCTCGGGCACCGCAGTGAGATGTGCCGCGGCAAGCGACGACAGGCCGAGAATATGCACGTCGTTCTCGACGGCCTGGCGCGCGGCTTCGTCGGCGGTGGCGAACAAGGGCCCGATATCGACGTCGAAGCCGATATCGGCGAAGGCCGACGCGATCACCTTCTGGCCGCGGTCATGACCGTCCTGGCCGATTTTCGCGACGAGAATGCGCGGGCGACGGCCCTCGGCATCCTCGAAGGCATCGATCAGCGTCTGAACCCGCGCAACATTGTCATTC
>SDZE01000301.1 GCA_004173095.1 Bradyrhizobiaceae bacterium | reverse complement strand
CTGGTGGATGTGCTGAAGGGCTAGTCGCGGAAGCGGTTGGTATCAAAACGCAAAGGCCCGCTCGTGAGAGCGGGCCTTTTGCTTGCGTGCCACTTACTTGCCTTAGCGGCTTATGCTTCAGCAAGGGCAAAGAAATGCGTTACTCGCTAATACCGAGATCGTATGCTTCGCTGCCACCGTCTCGTCGGCAGCCCCACGGGTGGCGTCCGTGTTGTAATGGACGGCCACCGCCTTGGCGCCGTGCTGTGCGAGGTCGCGGGCGAGCTGCCCGCCGAGGTTCTTGGCGCCGCCGGCGATGAGAACGGTTTTGCCCTGAATGCTGTGATCGGTCATAGCGTGGTTTTCCTAGTCGCTGCGGTCGCGCCCTGCGCCGCTTTCGTAGTAGGAAAATACCGGCTAAAATCTCGCTATAAAGCTGGCCATTCTGGCTTCACTTGTCGGAAAAGCCGACCAATAGGGCGGTGGTGCGTGGACCGAATCGAGCTTTTCCGCACGTTCGCCCGGGTTGTCGAGTGCTCCAGCTTCACACGGGCCGCCGACACGCTGGGTATTCCGCGCTCATCCGTCTCGGCGGCGCTGCAGGAGCTGGAAGGCCGCGTCGGCGCGCGGTTGCTTCACCGCACCACCCGCAAGGTATCCCCCACCCAGGACGGTGCGGCGTTCTATGAACGCTGCCTGCGGATCATCGCCGATATCGAGGAAACCGAAGGGCTGTTCAAACAGACCGCGGCGCAACCGACAGGCAAGCTGCGGATCGGCGTGCCGGGCCGGATCGGCCGGCTGATCGTGGCTCCGGCCTTGCCGGACTTTCTCGAACGCTATCCCGGCATCGACATCGAACTGGGCTCGACCGACCGTGTCGTCAACATGATCGAGGACGGCATCGATTGCGTGCTGCGCGTCGGGCCGCTCGGCGATTCCGGCCTGATCGCGCGCAGCATCGGAGAGCTGCCGCTCATCAATGTCGCAAGCCCCGCCTATCTGCAGCGCTGCGGTGTCCCCGCCACGCCTGGCGATCTCACCGCCCACTGGGCTGTCAACTACGCCTCGCCCTCCACCGGACGCATCGAGGACTGGGAATGGATGGAAGACGGCGCGCTGCGCCAGTTGCCGATGCGCGGCCGCACCACGGTCAACAGCGCGGAGGCTTATATCGCGTGCTGCCTGGCCGGCCTCGGCCTGATCCAGATCCCGGCCTATGATGTGAGAGCCGAACTGGACGCCGGCAAACTGGTCGAGGTCCTGAGCGGCTACCGCGCCCAGGCGATGCAGATGACGCTCCTCTATCCGCACCGCCAGCATCTCTCACGCCGGCTGCAGGTGTTCACCGAGTGGCTGGAGTCGTTGCTCAAGCAGAAGCTGCGCTGAGCTTTGCGCGGTACGTGTTGATCCCTTCGCCTGCGCATCTTGCCGTGACGCTGATGAATGTGCCGAAGGGCTAGTCGCTCCGGCGCTGCTATCAAGACCCAAAGGCCCGCTCGCTAGAGTGGGCCTTTTGTTTTTTGCCTCATCATCCTCATTCGGGAGCGGGCCGGCGCCGCAGGCGACGGGACCAAGCCCGGAATCTCGACATCGGGGTCTCCGTGCAGCCAGGCCACTCCGGGATTCCGGAATCACGCAAGAGCGCGCCCCGGAATGACGAGCGTTGTTGAGTTCACTGCCCCGCCGGTGCATCCGTGTTGAACACTTCGCCTTGCGGCACCCAGGTCTTGCCATCGAATCGCGCGATCTGCATCTGCGTGTAGGGCGCGTAGCGGTCAGGGCGCGTCGAGATCGTGATGCCGGGCAGCAAGAGCGGCGCGGCGACCTTGTTGAGATTGGTCGCCTGCTTCAGCAGGTTGTCGCGGGTGAGATCGTTGCCGCACATCTCGATGATTTTCACGGTCATATAGGCCGAGATGTAGCCGGTGACATTGCTGCCGTCGGCGATGTCGCCGCGCGGATACCATTTGGCGATGAAGGTCTTGAACTCCTTCATGTCGGGCGACTCGTCGAAGGTCGGATCGGTCGGCCCCTTGAACGCCAATGCGGTCAAGACGCCGGTGGAGGCCTCAAGCCCCGCGGGCTCCATGGCCCCCTTGATGGATGACGATACGCTGACCACGAAGTTCAGCGGTTTCCAGCCGAGTTCGTGGACCTTGCGGATCGCCTGCGCACCGAACTTCGGCGTCGCCATGGTGAACAGCGTATCGGCGCCCGAAGCCTTCAGCGCGACGATCTGCGAATCCACCGTCGGATCGGAGACCTCATAGGTGACCTCCTTGACGATCATCGCCTTGGCCTTGTCGCCGAGACCGTCTTTCAGGCCCTTGACGTAATCCTTGCCGGCATCGTCGTTCTGCGAGAACACGCCGAGCTTGGCATCCGGCTTGTTCTTCAGCAGATACTTCGCGAAAATCATGCCTTCCATCTGGTAGGGCGGATACAGCTGCGTGGTCCAGGGGAAGTTCTTCGGATCGTCCCACTTCGCCGCCCCCGTCGAGATGAAGAGCTGTGGCACCTTCTTCTGATTGAGATATTTCTGGATCGCCGTATTGGTCGGCGTGCCGATGGTGCCGATGATCGCCAGCACTTCGTCCTGTTCGACCAGACGCCGCGTCTGCTCCACCGTCTTCGGCGGCGAATAGGCATCGTCCAGCGACATCAGCTTGATCTTGCGCCCATTGACGCCGCCTCTGGCGTTGATCATCTCATAATAGGCTTCTTCGATGCGACCCTGGGTGCCATAGGCCGAAGCCGGGCCGCTATAGGGCATGGTCTGACCGATTTTCACTTCGGTATCGGTGACGCCCGGCCCGTATTTATTCTGGGCAATGGCGGAATGGGTCGCGACCAGCATGAAGGCGCCGGCTGCCGCAAGAGCAACACGTATCGTCATGGCGTATCTCCCCTATATGTGGCCGCACTCTGTGTTGCGTGCCATTGCAGAACAATCAGATCGCTTGCACATCCTCTTCGTAATGCTTGGCCTGGCTCCGTTTTGCCGATGCTCTGCCGCGCTTGCGCAGCATCAGTGCATTCAGCGTCGGCTTTGACGGCTTCGGCTTCAACATGCCTTCGACGGTATCGATGAAATTCTCCATCGTCGCCGCCATACTCCAGACCCGGTGCGCAGCACCGCCTTCGAGCGCCGCCTCGCGCGACGACATCGCCGCGCGCAGATAGAGCGACATCAGCATCAGGCGCTGATTGACGAGATCGGGATCGATATCTTTCAGAAACACGCGGATATGCGCCAGCGCGCGGTCATAGCCTGACGCCCATTTGCCCTCCAGCGCATCCATGAACATCTGCCGATGGCTCATCTGCAGCATGGTGATGAAGCGGATATAGCTGTCTTCCTTTGGCGGCTGGCTGCCGTCACCGGCGCGATCGGAGGCGAGGTTGGTCGACGGCCAGACCAGGCATCCGATGATTTCGCGCAGATGGCGCGGACCGCCCCGGGCCTCGATCGCATCCAGCATCGCATTGCGGCGATCGTCGATCAGCCTGGCGCCATCGGCCACCAGCTCGCGCGCGAGTTCATCCTTGCTGCCGAAATAATAGTGCAGCGAGCCGGAATTGCGTTGCCCGGCAGCGACCACGATGTCGCGCACGCTGACGCCGTCATAGCCACGATGCGCGAACAGACGACGCGCCGCGGTCTTCAGCAAATCTCGGGTGCCCGTCTCCGCCATATTGACAAAGCTGTCACAGGGTTCACATTAGGTCAATTGCTTTAAGCGAGCGTTTTAGTCTCGCAGTGCACCAGGGAGAGCGCCATGAACGAGCTGGATTTCAGCGGCAAGACCGTCCTCGTGGTCGGAGGATCGAGCGGCATCGGCAACGGCATCGCCCATGGGTTTCGCGAGAAAGGCGCCGAGGTTCACGTCTACGGCACGCGCGCAACTGCTGCCGACTACAAGGGCGAAGAGGGGTCGGATCTCAGCGGCTTGCACTATGCGAAGCTGGACGTCAGCAACTCCGCCGAGATCGAAGCGATCAAGCCCGCGTTCGGGAAGCTCGACGTGCTCGTGCTCGCGCAGGGCACGGTGCTGTACAAGCGCGCCGAATTCGCGATGGAAGGCTTTCGCAAGGTGATGGAAGTCAACCTGATGAGCCTGATGGCCTGCGGTGCAAAATTTCACCCGATGCTGAAGGCGAGCGGCGGCAGCTTCATCATCGTCTCGTCCACGGCGGCCTTTCACGCGACCAAGGGCAACCCATCCTACAATGCGTCGAAGACCGGCGCCGTCGGTCTGGTTCGCACGCTGGGCGAAGCCTGGGCGGAAGATGGCATTCGCGTCAACGGCATCGCGCCAGGTCTGGTCGATACCAAGCTGACCAAAGTGACGACGAGCAATCCAAAGCGACTGGAAGGCGCGCTGGAGCGCATTCCGCTGAAGCGATTGGGCACGCCCGCGGACATGGCCGGCGCCGCGCTGTTCCTGGCGTCGCCGCTGTCGTCCTACATCGTCGGTCAGAGCCTGATCGTCGATGGCGGTCTGATTCTGTAATTTTCAACGGCGCATGACCAGATCCACGAACCGGCACCACTTTCTGAATCACGCGCGCATCACAAGAGAGCGAGAACCGCCATGGCCTGGGATTTCGAAACCGATCCGGACTATCAGAAGCAGCTCGACTGGGTGGCCGATTTCATCGCCACCGAGGTGATGCCGCTCGATCATCTGCTCGGCAGCCCGTATGACACCAAAGACGAGGCGCGCAACAAGGCGGTGCGCCCACTGCAAGCCAAGGTGAAAGCGCAGAAACTCTGGGGCTGCCATCTCGGCCCCGAACTCGGCGGCCAGGGCTATGGCCAGGTCAAGCTGGCACTGCTCAACGAGATCATCGGCCGCTCCGTCTATGGCCCGACCGTGTTCGGCTGCCAGGCACCGGATTCCGGCAATGCCGAGATCCTCGCGCATTACGGCACCGATGCGCAGAAGAAAGAATATCTGCAGCCGTTGCTGAACAACGAGATCGTCTCGTGTTTCGCCATGACCGAGCCACAAGGCGGCGCCGATCCCGGTGTGTTCACCACCCGGGCCACGCGCACCAACAACGGCTGGCGCATCGACGGCGAAAAGTGGTTCGCCTCCAATGCGCGCTTCGCGGCGTTCTTCATCGTCATGGTCGTCACCAATCCGGAAGCGCCGCTGGCGTCGCGCTGCTCGATGTTCATCGTTCCAGCAGGCGCGCCCGGGCTCTCCATCGTACGCAATGCCGGCTATGGCGACCATAGCGAGTCCCATGCCTATCTGCGCTTCGAGAATGTCGAGGTGCCTGAGGATGCCATGCTCGGCAGCGAAGGCGGAGGCTTTCTGGTCTCGCAGGTGCGGCTTGGCGGCGGCCGTATCCATCACGCCATGCGCACGATTGCCTCCGCCCGCACCGCTTTCGACGCCATGTGCCAGCGCGTGCTGTCACGGCGCACCAAGGGCGAGGTGCTGGCCGAGAAGCAGACCGTGCAGGAGAAGATCGCGGACTCCTGGATCGAGCTGGAGCAATTCCGCTTGCTGGTGTTGCGCACCGCTTGGCTGATCGACAAGCATCACGACTACAAGAAGGTGCTGAAGGATATCGCCGCGGTGAAGGCTGCGATGCCGATGGTGTTGCACAATATCGCCGGCCGCGCGTTGCATCTGCACGGCTCGATCGGCCTGTCGCGCGAGATGCCGTTCGCGCAGCAGGTGATCGA
>SDZE01000077.1 GCA_004173095.1 Bradyrhizobiaceae bacterium | reverse complement strand
CCACGGCAACTCGCATCTCGGCCGCACATCAGCATCAGCGCATTGATGCGCCGGGCGCGTTCCGACGATACCACCGACAGGCCCGTGCTCGGATTGCGGCCTGAGTAAGCCAAAAACCGCGTCGCCATCGCCAGTTGCCGGCACGACATCGCGATCGCGCAATGATGGAAATAAACGCCCAGCGTAAAATCCACGGGATTACTGATGACGCCGAACGACTTCATGTAGTTGGCCAGCGCCGTGTTGCGGAATCCGGTGCGTTTCTCCGACGCGGCGACGGTTTCGTCGATCACGATGCTGCTGTCGCCAGACAGGAACTGTAGAAAGCGCAGGATTTCACCGATCGCCTCGCGCGGCTGGTGGCCGGACAGGATCACGTCGGTCACGGCAATGGCGCCGGCATTGATGAAGGGATTGCGCGGCACGCCGCGTTCGCGTTCGAGCTGGACGATGGAGTTGAACGGATTGCCCGACGGCTCGCGTCCGACATGTTTCCATAGCCGGTCGCCGACCATGCCGAGCGCCAGCGTCAGTGTGAAGACTTTTGAGATGCTCTGGATGGAGAACGGCACATCGGCATCGCCGCCCGCGGCGACGCTGCCGTCGGCATCCACCACGACCAGCGCGAACTGGTTTGGATCGACGTTGGCGAGCTCGGGGATATAGCTCGCGACTTCGCCGCGGTCGGGCCGCTGCGCCATCTCCGCGGCAATCTCGGTGACGACGGACTGGAGGTCTGGCGCAGCGTTATTCATCGCATTGGACTAGCGGATTTCGCCTCAGACCGGAATACGCAGGATCGCGACCGCGAGCACCGCCTGGGCGACGAAGCCGATCATGAAGGCGACGGTGCGGAGCACCGGCAGGCCGAGCGTATAAACGACCAGATGCGCGATCCGAGACCAGAAATACACCATGCAGGCCATCACGGTGGCTGGTGTCGAGACGTCTGCGAGATTCAGAATAATGACGAGCGGGGCGAAGATGATGAGATTTTCGACCGCATTGTCATGGGCGAACATCATGCGGTTGGCCCATTCGGCCTGCGGCTTGTCGGCGCGGGAGGGATTGGCCATGGCGCCACCGACGCCGCGGACCATGATGCGGTTGAGAATATAGGGCAGCCACATCAGGCCGGTGAGAATCACCGTCAGCGTCAGCCAGAACAACTCGCGCGTCATCGACGTATCCTTATGCTCGAAATTCCCGCGGAAAAACGGGAAAAATGGTCATGCAAATCGGGTGCGGCAACCGTCAGGCGCCGCTGTTAGCAAAGCATAGACGGTTGGTATGACAACGCCAAGGGAAGGTGCAGCAGTCAAAATGCTGTCGTGCGCGGGCTGATCCCGCGTATCCACGTCTTGCTCTTGCGCTGCAGGACGTGGCTGGCCGAGAAGGACCCGGCCATGACGGACAGCGAGGTCTATGTGCGCTAAGCCTTCACGCGCACATAACTGCCCGGCGCATCCTCGATGGCCGGATAGGCATCGGTGCCGACAGCGCGGGCCGATACTTCTTCGCCGTCGATGCTGCCGATCCATTCGCGCCAGTTCGGCCACCACGAGCCCGCATGCTCCGTCGCCGATTTCATCCAGTCCGCGACGGTGGCGGCATGATTGCCGTCGTTGGTCCAATACTGATACTTGCCCGCGGCCGGAGGGTTGACCACGCCGGCGATGTGGCCCGAGCCCGACAGTACATATTTCACCGGCCCGCCAAAGAATTGCGAGCCGTACAGCACCGACTCCGCCGGCGCGATGTGGTCTTCCCGCGTGGCGAGATTGTAGACGGGCACCTTGACCTTGGAGAGATCGAGCCGGGTGTTGTCGAGCACCATGTTGCCGGTCGACAGCTTGTTCTCGAGATAGCAGTTGCGCAGGTAGAACGAGTGATTGGCTGCCGGCATCCGCGTCGCGTCCGAGTTCCAGTGCAGCAGGTCGAACGGCTTCGGCAGATTGCCCTTCAGATAATTGTTCACCACGTAAGACCAGATCAGGTCATTCGAGCGCAGCATGTTAAAGGCCATCGCCATCTTGCTGCCTTCGAGCACGCCCGCGGCCTGCATGTCCTTTTCCAGTGAGGAAATCTGGTCCTCATCGACAAACACCATGAGATCGCCGGCATGGGTGAAGTCGATCTGTGCCGCCATGAATGTCGCCGATGCCGCACGGACGCGGCGGTGTTCGGCGAGCCATGCCAGTGTCGAAGCGAGCAGGGTGCCGCCCACACAATAGCCGATCGTGTGCACGGTGAGCTCGCCCGTGACCTTCTCGATCACGTCCATGGCCGCGAGCGGGCCTTGCTTCATGTAGTCTTCGAACGTCTTGGCGCCGAGCGCCTTGTCCGGATTGACCCATGAAATCACGAATACCGTGAGCCCCTGATCGACGCACCATTTGATGAACGATTTTTCTGGCTTCAGGTCGAGAATGTAGAACTTGTTGATCCATGGCGGCACGATCAAGAGCGGCGTCCGCAACACGCTCTCGGTCGCTGGCGCATATTGGATCAGCTGCATGATCTCGTTCTGATAGATCACCTTGCCCGGCGTGGTCGCCATATTGACGCCCACCGCAAGACCACTCGGATCGGACTGTCGAATCCGCAGCGCGCCATGGCCGGCTTCGATGTCCTCGGCCAGCATGGTCATGCCGCGCATCAGATTGCCGCCATTCGATGCCACAGTTTCCCGCAGCACCTCCGGATTCGTCAGCACGAAATTCGACGGCGACATCGCATTGGTGACTTGCGTGACGTAGAAATCGGCCTTCTTGCGCGTGTGGGCGTCGAGGCCCTCGGCGTTGCGAACGAGATCGTGGGCCCATTGGGTGCCGAGCAGATAGGCCTGCAGCACGAAGTCGAAGAACTGGTTCGACTTCCATTCGGGATCGCTAAAACGCTTGTCCTTGAGCGCTGTCTGCGCCGACGGCTCTGCCTCGCCGGCCATCCGGCGCATGGCCGTGCCCCACAGATCGAGATAGGCGCGGCCGAGCTTCATCTGCAGTTCGGTCGCGCGCTTTTCGTCGGACAGCCAGTAATTGGCCACCGTGCTGAAGGTCTTGATGATCTCGGTCATCTCGTTGGACGGTTCGGCCTGCACCTCTCCGGTCTGGCGCGGCTGCAGATAGGCGGCCAGCGCCTTGCCGCCGCTTTCCATGGCGCGCGCCATGTTGAGCGCAAAGGCTTCCGGGTTGAAGGAATTGGCCCCGTCATCAGCTTTACCATTGGCTCGGCCGGGCACGGGGTCGCGGGCAGGTCGGGTATCGACGACGTCGGTCATGGCTTGGCTGCGGTCTCATTCCATTGCAGTGACGTTAGGTCACCAACCCCGCCATGATGGCACAGTTCGAAGAGCCCCGCAGAATTCGATGTGCTGCAGCGCGGTATGCGTCTTGCTTCCGTCATAATGCGCGCCCAAGCCTGCGTCATTGCGAAGGCCGCGCTATTTTAGCGGCGTTAAAGGTTTGACACCTAGATGGGTGCGCGCGGCGGATGGCCGCGGTGGAAGTCAGCAAGGTTGTAGCGTGAAGCGTTCGGGAACATCGGGCAGGGCATTGGTACTCGTTCAGTCGGGCGGCTGGACAGGCCGAGCGAGGGCCGCGGCTGCGCTCATGGCGCTCGGCCTCGCGCTTGGCGGCTGTGCCTCGACCATTGCCGATCTGCCGGTCGTCGGCGCTCCCGCGGGCTTGCCGGCGCGGGCGGCCCAGCCCGGCGAATACCTGCCGGTGCACGATATCCCGACGGCCCGCGCCAAGGATGCGACATTGGCTCCGGCCGATCAGGCCAAACTCGAGGCCGATCTGATCAGGGCGCGGGATCGTCAGGCTGTGGCGTCTCCGGCTGCCCCGGCTGCAAAAACCTCGACCCGGTGAGCGATTCCGCCCGCTCGTGACTGGTTTCAACCAGTCGCCATGCTAAAACGAACCGATTCAGCCGCACCTTGAAGGCGGTTCCTCCGGAGCCCGAGACCCATGGAAGAGTTTTACCGAATTCGCCGTCTGCCGCCTTATGTGTTCGAACAGATCAACAGGGCCAAAGCCGCTGCGCGCAATTCGGGCGCCGATATCATCGATATGGGCATGGGCAATCCGGATCTGCCGACCCCGCCGCATGTGCTGGAGAAGCTGAAGGAGACCCTCGGCAAGCCGCGCACCGACGGCTACTCGTCCTCGAAGGGTATTCCTGGCCTCCGCAAGGCGCAGGCGGCTTATTATGCCCGCCGGTTCGGCGTGAAGCTGAACCCGGACACCCAGATCGTCGCCACGCTCGGCTCCAAGGAAGGGTTCGCCAACGTCGCCCAGGCGATCACCGCCCCTGGCGATGTCGTGCTGGTGCCCAATCCCAGCTATCCGATCCACGCCTTCGGTTTTCTGATGGCCGGCGGCGTGATCCGCTCGGTGCCGTCGGATCCGACCCCGGACTTCTTCGCGTCGGTCGAGCGTGCCATCCAGCACTCGATCCCGAAGCCGATCGCAATGGTGGTCTGCTATCCGTCGAACCCGACGGCCAAAGTCGCCAGCCTCGATTTCTACAAGGACCTCGTCGCCTTCGCGAAGAAGCACGAGATCTTCATTCTCTCCGACCTCGCTTATGCCGAGGTGTATTTCGACGACAAGAATCCGCCGCCCTCGGTGCTGGAGGTGCCGGGTGCAATGGATGTCACCGTCGAGTTTACCTCGATGTCCAAGACCTTCAACATGGCCGGCTGGCGGATGGGCTTTGCGGTCGGCAACGAACGCATCGTATCGGCGTTGACGCGGGTGAAGTCGTATCTCGATTACGGCGCCTTCACGCCGGTGCAGGTGGCGGCGACGGCTGCGCTCAACGGCCCCGATGACTGCATCCGCGAAATGCGCGATACCTATCGCAAGCGTCGCGACACGCTGGTGGAAAGTTTTGGCCGCGCCGGCTGGACCATCCCGGTGCCGGAGGCCTCGATGTTCGCCTGGACTCCGCTGCCGGAGAAATTCCGCGAGCTCGGCTCCATGCAGTTCGCGACGCTTCTGGTGGAGAAATCCGGCGTGGTGGTTTCGCCCGGCGTCGGTTTCGGCGAACACGGCGAGGGCTATGTGCGCATTGCCATCGTCGAGAACGAACAACGTATTCGCCAGGCTGCCCGTGGTGTCCGCCGCTTCCTTGAAAGCGGGCTGGAAACGTTGCACAACGTGGTTCCGCTCGCCAACCGGCGATAAGGCCTTCACGGAGGCTTTCCGGCTTCCGTGAAACCTCTGCTCACTAAGAACATCCGACAGGTTACAGTTTTATGGTCGCACCCCTCAAAGTGGGTATCGCGGGTCTCGGCACCGTTGGTGCCGAAGTCGTCCGTCTCATCGAAGCGCAGCAGTCCATCCTCTCGGCGCGCTGTGGTCGCGGCATCAAGGTCGTGGCGGTCACCGCCCGCAACAAGGCCAAGAAGCGCGGCGTCGATCTGCGCGGCATCGACTGGATGAAGGACCCGCTGTCCGTCGCGACCCATCCCGAGGTCGAGTGCTTTGTCGAACTGATGGGCGGCGCCGGAGATCCTGCATTGGCGTCGATCTCCGCGGCACTGGCTGCCGGCAAATCGGTCGTCACGGCCAATAAGGCGCTTGTTGCCAAACATGGTCTCAAGCTCGCCACGCTGGCCGAGAAGCATGGCGGCGCGCTCAATTACGAAGCCGCGGTGGCTGGTGCGATCCCGATCATCAAGACGCTCCGCGAAGGGTTGTCCGGCACCACGATCAACCGCGTCTATGGCATCCTCAACGGCACCTGCAATTACATTCTGACCCGGATGGAGCAGGAGGGCCTGTCGTTCGAGGAATGTCTCAAGGACGCCCAGCGCCTGGGTTACGCCGAAGCCGAGCCATCCTTTGACGTCGATGGCTACGACACCGCGCAGAAGCTTGCGATCCTCGCCAGCCTCGCTTTCGGCACCAAGGTGGCCGAAAATGCCGTCTCGGTGGAAGGCATCTCCACCATTGCCGCCGAGGATCTTCGCGCGGCCGCCGATCTCGGCTACCGCATCAAGCTGCTCGGCGTCGCCATGCGCACCAAAACGGGTATCGAGCAGCGCGTCCATCCGACCATGGTGCCGCTGACCTCGTCGATCGCGCAGGTGATGGGCGTCACCAATGCCGTCACCATCGACGGCGCAGGGATTGCGCCGATCACCCTGGTCGGGCCCGGTGCCGGCGGCGCGGCGACGGCTTCGGCCGTGCTGGCTGATATCGCCGACGTCGCACGCAACGTGCGGGCGCTGCCGTTCGCGCAGCCGGTTGCCAAGCTTGCGACCACTACCAAGGCTCCGATGGAGCGCCACGAGGGCGGCTACTACATCCGCCTGATGGCTCGGGATCTTGCCGGCACTGCTGCGCGGATTGCCACGCGCCTGGCCGAACAGAAGATTTCGCTGGAATCCATCGTACAGAAGCACCCGAACGGCAAGCTTGAGCCCGTCGACGGCACCAAGAAATCGTCACCCGTGCCGGTTATCCTGATCACCTATGCCACCGCCGAAGACGCGATGCGCCGGGCGCTGCAGGCGGTGCAGAAGGACAAGGTGATCCTCGGCAAGCCGCAGGTCATCCGCATCGAGAAGAACTGAACGCCCGTCTAAGAGTTACTGGGGCAATCGCCCCGAGGGTTACGAGATTGAGGGTCACGAGACCCAGTGGGGCGTCAGCCCCGCCGAACTGAAGGAGCCAATCAATGTCCACTCATATTTCCGTTCCGCCGCAGCAGCTCCTCGAGCGCATCCTGACGCTGGAAATCGTCCGCGTCACCGAGCGCGCCGCCGTCTCCGCAGCGCGTCTGCGCGGCCACGGAAAAGAGAAGGCCGCTGACCAGGCCGCCGTCGACGCCATGCGCCGCGAACTCAACAAGCTGCCGATCGAAGGCACCATCGTGATCGGCGAGGGCGAGCGCGACGAAGCGCCGATGCTGTTCATCGGCGAGAAGGTCGGCATCAATGCCGGCCCGAAGGTGGACATCGCCGTCGATCCGCTCGAAGGCACGACGCTGTGCGCCAAGGACATGCCGGGCTCCATCGCGACCCTCGCGATGGCCGATGGCGGCACGCTGCTGCACGCGCCGGACGTCTATATGGAGAAGCTGGCGATCGGCCCGGGTTACGACAAGAACCTGCTCGATCTCGATGCGCCGCCGGCCGAGAATATCCAGCGCCTTGCCAAGGCCAAGGGTGTGCCGGTGTCGGAGATCACCGCGCTGGTGCTGGAGCGTCCGCGCCATGAAGCGCTGATCGCGGCGATCCGCGCCACCGGCGCCTCGCTGCGCCTGATCCCGGATGGCGATGTCGCCGGCGTCATTCACACCACCGATCCCGACAAGTCGGGCGTCGATATCTATCTGGGCACCGGCGGCGCGCCCGAGGGGGTGCTCGCAGCGGTGGCGCTGCGCTGCATCGGCGGCCAGATGCTGACCCGTCTGATCCTCGACACCGACGAGAAGCGCGAGCGCTCGCGCAACATGGGCGTCACCGATCCGAAGATGATCTATCGCATCGAGGACATGGCCAAGGGCGACTGCCTGTTCGCGGCCACCGGCGTCACCGACGGCGCGCTGCTGTCGGGCGTCAAGTTCCGCGGCAATGTGATTGAGACCGAGACCATCGTGATGCGCTCGGTGACCGGCACCGTCCGCATCATCAAGGGCGAACATCGCCAGCTCGACAAATTCCACCTCGATTAAGGCAAGGCGCAAATGCCCAAAGCCCAGACTGTCAACATCCGCCCGGTCGGCCCCGATGAACGGGCCGCTTGGGAACCGCTGTGGCAAGGCTATCTGACCTTCTACAAGGCCACGCTGCCGCAGCTCGCCACCGATACGGCGTGGAAGCGGTTTCACGACGCCAATGAGCAGATGTTCCTGCTCGGCGCTTACGTGGACGGCAAGCTCACCGGGATCGTGCAGTTTCTATATCACCGCTCATCCTGGACGCCGGGCGACTACTGCTATCTGCAGGACCTGTTTGTCGATGACGGCGCGCGGGGTCTCGGAGTAGGGCGTGCATTGATCGAAGCGGTGTATGCGAAAGCCAAGGCCGACGGCTGCAGCCGCGTGCACTGGTTGACACAGAACGAGAATGCGCAGGCGCGGATTCTGTACGATCAGGTGGCCGACAATTCCGGTTTCATGCAGTATCGCAAGATACTCTGACCGAGCCGTCATTCCGGGCGCGCCGTTCGGCGCGCACCCGGAATGACCACCAAGAACAAAAAACAAAACACGGGAGCGAAATCATGAGCGACACCTCTGCCGTCAAAGCCCTGATCTTCGACGTCTTCGGCACCGTCGTGGACTGGCGGACCAGTTTGATCAACGACCTTACATCCTGGAGCGCGTCACGCGGCGTCAAGGCTGACTGGGAAACACTGGTCGATGCCTGGCGGCAGGCCTACATGCCTTCCATGGACACCGTTCGTCATCATCCCGAGCGAGGTTTCGTCAAGCTCGATACCCTGCATCGGCAGTCGCTCGAAATCCTAGTTGAGAAGTTCGGAATCGCCGGTCTCACCGAGGACGATCTCCACTACATGAATCTCGGCTGGCACCGCCTGCATCCTTGGCAGGACTCTGTTGCCGGACTGCAGCGGCTAAAGACGCGATACGTCATCAGCCCGTTGTCCAACGGCAATGTCGCGTTGCTTACCAACATGGCGAAATTCGGCGGCCTGCCGTGGGACCTTGTCATGAGCGCCGAACTGTTCAAACACTACAAGCCGGATCCCGAGAGCTATCTCGGCGCCTGTGACATGCTCGGCCTGAAGCCGGATCAGGTGATGATGGTTGCCGCCCACAACAACGATCTCGCCGCCGCGCAGAAATGCGGGCTGAAGACCGGCTTCGTTCCCCGCATCACCGAATACGGTCCGCATCAGAACCGCGACTTCAAAGCCGAAGGCGCCTGGGACGTGGTGGCGGATGATTTCGAGGACCTCGCGAAGCGGATGGGGTGCTGAGCTTTCCGCCGTTGTGCTCTGATTTGCGGAAACGTGCGTCGCGGCCTATTCCTGTGGCATGTCTCCATCGACCGACATTCCCGAACTCATCCGTCCCGCTTTCCTCGGGGTGAGCAACTCTGCCACCGGGCGCATCTGGCGCGACCGGGTGGATGAGCGTGGTGCCGCGCGGGCGCTGGCGATGGTGCAGCGGTTCAATCTGCCGGAAATGCTGGCGCGCGTCATCGCCGGCCGCGGGATTGCACTCGACGCCGTGGCGGATTTTCTCGATCCGACCATCCGCAAGTTGATGCCGGATCCGTTCACCGTCACCCAGATGGAGGCCGCCGCCAAGCGCATCGCCGATGCAGCCGAGCGTGGCGAGCAGGTTGCGATCTTCGGCGATTACGACGTCGATGGCGCGACGTCCGCGGCGCTTTTGGCCTGGCACCTGCGCCATTGCGGCCTCGATCCCGCCATCCATATTCCCGACCGCATCTTCGAGGGCTACGGCCCGAACGTCGAGGCGATCCGCGCCCTGGCCGGGAAGGGCAATACGCTGCTGGTCACCGTCGACTGCGGCACCACCAGTTTCGAGCCGCTGGCGGAGGCGAAGACCCTCGGCATGTCCGTGGTGGTCATCGATCACCACCAGGCGAATGAAGAACTGCCTGACGTCGATGCCGTGGTGAACCCCAATCGCCTCGACGATATCTCCGGTCTCGGCCATCTCGCTGCGGTCGGCCTCGTGCTGATTACACTGGTCGCCGTCAATCGCGAGTTGCGCCAGCGCGGGTTCTGGACGCCGGAAAAACCCGAGCCGAACCTGCTCGATATGCTGCATCATGTGGCCCTCGGCACCGTCGCCGATGTGGCGCCGCTGATCGGCCTCAACCGCGCCTTCGTCGCCAAGGGACTGGTGGCGCTGCGTCGGCGCGATCATGTCGGCCATGTCGCCTTGATGGACGTGGCGCGGCTGAACGGCCCACCGGAGGCCTGGCATCTCGGCTTCATGCTCGGCCCGCGCATCAATGCCGGCGGCCGCATCGGCCGCGCCGATCTCGGCGTGCGGCTGCTGCTCGAAGGCGATGTGTCGGAAGCAGCACGGATCGCGGCCGAGTTGGATCGCCTCAATGTCGAGCGCCGCGTCATCGAACAAGCCGCCGAGGCGCAGGCTGAAGCCGAGGCGTTGGCGTCGCTTGGCCTCGAGGACAAAGGCAGTGTCATCGTCACCGCAAGCGAAGGCTGGCATCCCGGAGTGGTCGGCCTCGTCGCCTCGCGCCTGAAAGAGAAATTCGCGCGCCCCAGTTTTGCGATTGCGCTCGAGCCCGGCGGCATCGGCACCGGCTCGGGCCGCTCGATCTCCGGCGTCGATCTCGGCAAGGCGGTGCGGCAGGCAGTGGCCGATGGTCTGCTGATCAAGGGGGGCGGTCACGCGATGGCGGCGGGCGTCACGCTGCGGAAAGAAAAGCTCGGCGAATTCCGCGCTTTTCTGGAGGAGCGTCTTGCGCCCGACGTGGCGAAATCTCGCAACGAGAAAGAACTGTTTATCGATGGCGCCGTTACTGCGCGTGGGGTCACCGTCGATCTCGTCAACACGCTCAACCGTGCCGGACCGTTCGGACAGGGCAATCCAGAGCCGGTGATCGCGTTGCCCGCACATCAGCTCGCTTATGTGGATGAAGTGGGCCAGGCGCATCTGCGGCTGCGGCTGAAGGCATCCGACGGCGCCATGGTCAACGGCATCGCGTTTCGCTCCATCGGCCAGAAGCTCGGCAATGCCCTGCAGGAGTATCGCGGCCAGCAGGTCCATGTCGCCGGCTCGCTCACCGTCGATCGCTGGCAGGGGCAGGAGCGGGTGCAGATGCGCGTCATCGACGTGGCGCTGCCGTCGTCGGAGCCGAGGATGATCAGGTAGCAACCGGCCTTTCAGCCGTCATTGCGAGCGCAGCGAAGCGATCCAATCTTTGGTGCTTGGGCTCCTGGATTGCTTCGTCGCTACGCTTCTCGCAATGACGAAGCCGACGCATGCGAGGTTCGCAGCAGCCGCGTCGAATAGCGAAACCGGTCCGCCGGATGCACGCTGAGCGAGACTTCCGCAAGCTCACCTGATGCAAACAGATATTGCCGCCGGATCGCCAGCGCATGAGCGCCGGCCTCCGCCTTCAGCGGCTCCGCCATCCCCTTCGATACGCCGATCGCAGAAATATCCTGGCGGATTTCGACGAACCGCCGCCCCGAAATCTTCTCCACCAGCGTGCCGAAAATCTCGTGATGGTGGCTCATCTTCGCGCGCACCTCGTCTGCAAAGGCGCCGTCGATATACACATCAGTCCAGCAGATCGGCGTTCGCGTTGCATCGCCCGGGATCAAGCGCAGGCTCGAGATGCACAGCCAGCGGCGACCTGGCCGGCAGCCGAGTTGGTTCGCCAGTTCGCTGTCCGCCACCACGTCCACGATGCGCTGTACGTGGCGCTCGGTCTCCGCGCCGAATTGCTGCACGGCCTCGATCGTATTGAGCGCCTGCGTAAATCCATCGCTGCTCCGCGTGGGCGTTGCTGCTTCCACTCGTGTTCCGGCATTGCGCTTGCGGCTGACCAGCCCGGACGCCTGCAGCTCCTGCATCGCGGCTCGCACAGTCGAGCGGCTGACCGCAAACTGCTCCGCCAGCTCGAATTCGGTCGGCAGCACCGAGCCGACCGGATGCCGTCCGTCCGCAATGGCCTCGGTCAATGCCCGGGCCACCCATGCGTATCGCTTCTCCAACACTGCCACGTCAGCCTCTGAGTCTCGGTTCCACCATGGAAGCCCGATCGGCCACTGTGCCGTCAAGCAAGCAGCTTGACACATGAATTATGTTCGTACAATTTAATATGTACGAACATAAAGGGAGAGATTAATGGGGAGCACGGTTTTCGATTCGGTGCTGTTTCGCGACATGTTTGGCACCGCAGAGATGCGCGCGGTGTTCACCGACGAAGCGCTGGTCGGCCGCTATATCGAGGCCGAGGTCGCATTGGCGCGCGCCCAGGCCCGTCTCGGAGTTGTGCCGCAGGAGGCGGCGAAGGCCATCGAGGCGGCCGCGAAGTCCATCACGATCGATTTCGACAAACTGCGGCACGAGACCGAGATCGTCGGCTATCCGATCCTGCCGCTGGTGCATCAGCTGTCCGCCGCCGCCGGCGAGGCCGGCCGCTACGTCCATTGGGGCGCCACCACCCAGGACATCATGGACACCGCCAATGTCCTGCAGATCCGCGCCGCACTCGCGATTGTCGCGCGCGATCTGCGCGAGGTCCGCGACATTCTGCGCGCCATGGCGAAAAAATATCGCGACACGCCAATGGCCGGTCGCACCCATCTGCAGCAGGCACTGCCGGTGACCTTCGGCTACAAGGCCGCGGTCTGGCTGTCGTCAATCGATCGCCATATCGAGCGTATCGAGCAGGCGCTGCCACGCATTCTGCTGGGTGAGTTCTCCGGCGCTGCGGGCACGCTCGCATCGGTGGGCGAGGGCGGGCTCGAGATGCAGAAGCTGTTCTGCGACGAACTTGGTCTGCACCAGCCGTCGATCACCTGGCATGTCGCACGCGACGGCATCGCGGAAGCGGTCACGCTGCTCGGCCTCATCACCGGCACCCTCGGCAAGATCGCTACCGACGTGATGCTGTTGTCGTCGTCCGAATTCGGCGAAGTGTCGGAGCCGTTCGTGCCCGGTCGCGGCGCGTCGTCGACAATGCCGCAAAAACGCAATGCGATCTCGAGCGAATTGATGCTCGCCGCAGCCAAAGCGGTGCGCCAGCACGTCGCGACCATGCTCGACGGTATGATCCATGATCTGGAACGCGCCACCGGCCCGTGGCATCTCGAATGGGTCTCGCTGCCGGAGAGTTTTTTGCTCACGGCGTCGTCGCTCGCCAATGCCAAATTCATGCTGGCCGGTCTGGTCGTGCACGAGAAGCGCATGTTGGAGAATCTCGATCTCACCCGCGGTCTGATCGTCGCTGAAGCTGTCATGATGGCGGCAGCGCCGAAGCTCGGCCGCCAGCATGCGCATGACGTCGTCTATGACGCCTGCCGTAAGGCCATCGAAAGCGGTGGCCGGCTTGCCGATATTCTCGTCGACGTGCCGGAGATCACCGAAGCGCTTGGTGGCGAGGCGGCGATCCGCCGGCATTGCGACCCCGCGAACTATCTCGGCCTGTGCGGCCCGATGGTCGATCGCGTGCTGGACATGGGCAAGAACTGAAACTCTGTCCCGGACGCGATGCGGCGCTCAAGCGAAGTTAAGCTTCGGGTCAACTGCCGCTTCGCACAGCCGGGACAGGTCAGCGGCATTTCAGCGGACACCGAACCAACACAGACAACACGGAGGAGATTGCAATGACCAGAATGATTTTGAAGACCACATTGATGGTCGCAGGCGCGCTACTTTCCAGTCCAGTCCTCGCGCAGGATTTTCCGACCCGCACCATCACGATGAACATGCCTTACTCTGCGGGTGGCCCCGGCGACACCATCGCGCGCTTGCTGGCGCAGGCCATGAGCGGGCCGCTGAAGCAGCAGGTCATCGTCGAGAACACGACGGGTGCGGGCGGATCGATCGGCAGCGCCAAGGTCGCGGGCTCGCCGCCGGATGGTTATAATCTGTTGCTGATCCATATCAGCCACGCCACCAATCCGGCGCTGTATCCGAAACTCAAATACGATCCGATCAAAGACTACGAGCCGATCGGCCTCGCTGTCGATCTGCCGTCGGTGTTTGTGGCCCGCAAGGATCTGCCGGCTCAGAATCTGGAAGAGCTGGTTGCCTGGATGAAGACCAACAAGGAGAAGGTGAACTACGCCCATGCCGGCATCGGCTCGGCCTCGCATCTGTGCGGCCTGCTGTTGAATGCCGCGACCGCTACGCAGCCGACCCAGATTGCCTATCGCGGCGCCGGCCCAGCCATGAACGACATGATGAGCGGGCAGGTCGACGTGATGTGCGACCAGATCGTCAATGTGGTTGGCAATGTCGATGGCGGCACCATCAAGGGCTATGCCGTCACCAGCACCGAACGCGCGCCCGCGCTGCCGAAGCTGCCCACCACGGCAGAGGCCGGTTTGAAGGATTTCACCTACACCGTCTGGTATGGCCTGTTTGCACCGAAGGGCACGCCGAAGCCGGTGATCGACAAACTGAACGCCGCTTTGAACGTTGCGCTGAAAGATGACAACGTGAAGAGCCGATTGGCTGGCCTCGGTGTGCAACCCGTCGCGCCGGAGCGTGCGACACCGGAGGCGTTGGCCGCGCATCTCAAATCCGAGATCGACAAGTGGACGCCGATTATCAAGAACGCCGGCGTCGTCGGCGCGCAGTGAGCAAGACGTGACCGAGACACGCGACGAAAAGGACTCCTTCGGCACCATCGCGGTGCCGAAGGATCGCTATTGGGGTGCGCAAACCCAGCGCGCCCTGGACGTGTTTCAGGTCAGCGACGAGCGTTTTCCGGTCGCGCTGATCCGTGCATTCGCATGGCAAAAGATCGCAGCCCTGCGCGCCAATCTGCAACTCGGTGTACTGGCACCGGAGATTGCCGCGCCGATCGAAACCGCTGCGTTCGAAATGCAGCAAGGTCGTTTCGACGAACATTTTCCGTTGCCGGTCTGGCAGACCGGCTCCGGCACCCAGACCAATATGAACGCCAATGAGGTGATCGCCAACCGTGCCAATGAACTGCTGGGCCAGCCGCTCGGCAGCAAGTCGCCGGTGCATCCCAACGATCACGTCAACTGCTCGCAATCGTCCAACGACAGTTTTCCGACCGTCATGCATGTCGCAACGGCGCTGCAGTTGCGTGCAGCTTTGCTGCCGGCCTTGCACACGCTGCGCGGCGAGCTTCGCATCAAGGCCAACGCGTTTGCCGATGTCCTCAAGATCGGCCGCACCCATCTGATGGATGCGGTGCCGATGACCATGGGGCAGGCGTTCGACGCCTTCGCACGCCAGACCGGCCACGCCATCGACCGCATCAACGCCGTGTTTCCGCGGTTGCTGATGCTGCCGCAAGGCGGCACGGCAGTCGGCTCCGGTCTCAACGCGCCCGATGGTTTCGACCGCGCGTTCTGCGATCATCTGAATGCATTGACCGGCGAAGCCTTCGTGCCGAACCCCAGCAAGTTCGAAGGCATGGGCGCCCATGATGCACTGGTGGAAGTGTCGGCCGCGTTGAACGGCCTTGCCGTCACGCTGCTGAAGATCGCCAACGACGTTCGTTTTCTCGGCTCGGGCCCGCGCTGCGGTTTTGGCGAACTGGTCATTCCGCATGACGGGCTGACCTCGTCCATCATGCCCGGCAAACGCAATCCGACCATTGCCGAGATGCTCGCGCAGGTCTGTTTTCAGGTGATGGGCAACACCACCGTGGTCACGGCGGCTGCGGCATCGGGCAATTTCGAGCTCAACGTCGCCAAGCCGGTGATCATTTACAATCTCCTGCAGTCGATCCGCCTCCTGACCGATGGCGTGCATGTCTTTGCGGCGCGACTGGTCCGCGATGTCGACGTCGATCGCCGTCAGCTCGCTGCCAATGTTGCCAACGCGCCGCTGCTGGCGACGGCGCTCAATCCAGTGATCGGCTATGACAAGGTGGCGATGATTACGGCCAAGGCGCTGGACGAAGCGATCACGCCCCGCGAGGCTGCGATTGCGCTGGGGCTGATGTCGGGGGACGAGTACGACCGCCACGTGGATCCCAAGCGGATGGCCGGCATCTAGGATTATCCTTGTCGTCACCCGGCTTGACCGGGTGACCCAGTCAACGCCGCCCGCTGCGATTCATCACGGGCGGCAGCGCGTACCGGGTCGCCCGGTCGAGCCGGGCGATGACAACTGAGTTTGTTGGCGATGGCGCGTCGGCGATCACCCGCCCTGACGCAGCCGTGCAAGCACCTTCAGCCCGCCATAGCCATCCGCCGGCAGCAGGCCCGCTTTGGCCTGATAATCCCGCACCGCCTGCATCGTGTCATTGCCGACGCGACCGTCGGTACCGCCGGTGTCGAAGCCGGCGCGGGTGAGGCGGGTTTGCATTTCCTGAATTTCGGCCAGTGTGAGGATGCGCTCCGAGCCGGGGAATGGCTGCAGGAACGGCGGCGCGCCAAGAATGCGATCGCCGAGATGGCAGATTGCCAAAGCGTAGTTCATCGACGGATTGTAACTGCGCACCGCGTAAAACCCTTGGCCAAGCAGGAAGCTCGGTCCACCCGCCACCGGCGTCCAGAGTTTGGCCGTCGCATTCGGTTGCGGGAACGGCTGACCATCGGCGCGCGTGACTCCGGCATCCGCCCAGGATGCGTAACTACGTTTGGCATCGGAGGCCGCAGCACCATTGGCGCGCACCTCATAGCCCCAGTGTTCGCCGCGCGGATATTTGCCGCGATTGACCAGGAAGCGCGCGCTGGAGCCGAGCGCGTCGTCGGGCCGGCCGAACGGCGACACCCGGCCGTCCTTGTCGTAATCGATGCCGACATTGAGCCAGACTTCAGGCATCCATTGCGTATGGCCCATGGCGCCGGCCCAGGAGCCGCGCATTTCGTCCGGCGTGCTCCAGCCATTCTGCACCACGCGCAGCGCGTTGATGAGTTCGGTTTCCCAATAGCTGCGGCGGCGCGGCTCGTTCCAGGCCAATGCGGCGAGTTGCGGAAACACCGGGCGCATGTGGTTGGTCTGCACCAGGGGATCGCCATAGGCGGACTCGACGCCCCACAGCGCCAGCAGCGTGCCGCGCTCGACGCCAAAATCGCGCTCGATGCGTTCGAACAATCCGGCGTTCTTACGTAGCGCCTCCTTACCGGCGGTAATGCGCCAGTCGGACGCGCGGCGGTTGACATATTGCCAGACCTGCTCGTGAAACTCTGGCTGCTTCTTCATCTTCTGGAACACGGACATGTCCGGCTGCAGTCGCCCTATCACGCGGTCATAGGTGGCGCTGGAGATGCCTTTGGCCGCGGCCTTGGCCCGGAAACCTTCGCGCCACCCATCGAAGCCAGCAGGCGCGGCAAGGGCCGCAGCTGGCATTGCGAAGAGCGCGCCGGCAGCGAAGCTGGCACGGAGCAGGCGACGTCGGTCGATCATGGAATCGCGCGTGGTCATCCCGCACTGTAGCGCCAACAGTTCGGCGATGTCAGGGACATTGCGTCGCGTTTTTACGGTAAGGTATTGGCAGGGCGTATGAAAAGACCGCCGAAAGCCCTGTTGCGGGACTTGCGACGGTCCTGTGGTGTTGCAAACGGCGTCAGCGCGTCACGGGCGCCGCGTCACGCTGCTTAATCCTTGGCGCGCTCGACGTAGGAGCCGTCTTCGGTCAGCACCACGATGCGGGTGCCGGTGCCGACATGCGGCGGAACCGCCGAGCGGACGCCGTTGGACAGGATTGCCGGCTTGTAGGACGACGAGGCGGTCTGGCCCTTGGTCACCGGCTCGGTCTCGACAACCTCGAGGGTGACGCGCTGCGGCAGCACGATGGCGACCGGCACCATGTCGTGCAAAGACAGCTTCACCACCATGTTTTCCTGCAGGTAAGGCGCTGAATTGCCGATCACATCCGGCGGCACCTGAACCTGGTCGTAGTTCTCCTGGTTCATGAAGTGGTAGCCATCGGCGTCCTGATAGAGGTAGGAGAAGTTCTGGTCCTCGATGGTCGCCTTTTCCACCTGGTCGGTGGTCTTGTAACGCTCCGAGATCTTCACACCGTCGCTGATGCGGCGCATTTCGATCTGGCTGACCGGGGTGCCCTTGCCGGGATGGATGTTCTCGGCGGACAGAACGACGTAGAGCTTGCCTTCTTGCTCGATGACGTTGCCCTTGCGAATAGAACTGGCGATGACTCTCACAGCGAATTTTCCTGAATTTGTCGGCCGAGGCCGGACTGGGCACGATTGCCGCGCGGCCTGCGAAGCGATTTCGGGCTGCAACATACTGATTTGCGGTCGGAATGCCAGCGCCTTGCAACCGAAAAAGGCTGCCCATTGACCGCTGGAACCGACCCGAATTCGCCCTGGTGGAGCCCCAGCCGCCATGCCGACCGCCGCGGTTTCCTGGTCGGGCGCGGCCAGATCACGCGCGCGGTGCGGTCGTGGTTCGAGGCTGAGGGCTTCACCGAGGTGGAGACCGGCGCTTTGGTGGTGTCGCCGGGCAACGAAACCCATCTGCATGCGCCGCGGGCCGATCTCACCGGGCATGACGGTGAGAAGCGTGAGCGATATCTGCGCACATCACCCGAATTCGCCTGCAAAAAGCTGTTGGCGGCCGGTGAAACGCGCATTTTTGAATTCGCACGCGTGTTTCGCGATCGCGAGCGCGGCGATCGGCATCTACCAGAATTCACTATGCTGGAATGGTATCGCGCCAATGAGGAATATGAGGCGGTGATCCGCGACACCGTCGCGATCGTCAAGCTGGCCGCCGACATGGTGGGAACGCAAGTGTTCGACTTCCGCGGCCAGCGGGCGGATACGAGTCTGGCGCCGCAGATTGTTACTGTTTTTGACGCTTTCGAGCGCCTTGCGGGCGTGGATCTGGCTGCAACCTTGAGGCAAGGCACGGGCGACCGCGATGCGCTGGCCGTGGCAGCGCAGGACCGTGTCCGGGTCGCTGATGACGACACCTGGTCGGATCTGTTCAGCAAGATCCTGGTCGAGCACGTTGAGCCGCATCTCGGGCAGGGGCAACTGACAGTGCTGACCGACTATCCGACGCCGGAAGCCGCGCTCGCGCGCACGAAGCCAACCGATCCGCGGGTGGCGGAACGGTTCGAAGTCTATGCCTGCGGCGTCGAGCTCGCCAACGGATTTGGCGAGCTCACAGATGCCGGAGAGCAGCGTCGTCGCTTCGTCGAGTCGATGGATGAGAAGCAGCGACGCTATGGCGAGCGCTATCCGATCGATGAGGAGTTTCTCGCCGCCGTGGCCTTGATGCCGCCGGCATCGGGCGTTGCATTGGGCTTCGATCGGCTGGTCATGCTGGCCACTGGTGCGACCAGGATCGATCAGGTGGTGTGGACGCCACCGGCATGAAAAGACGCGCATGAACGGGCCCGCGAAAATTCCAGCCACGTTGCGGCAGGCAAGCGAACTGGTGGCCGAGGGCCTCGCGCCCGCGCAGGCGCTGGCCATGCTCGAACGCGTCGCAGCGCGCTATGCCGTGGCGGTGACGCCGGCGGTGACCGAACTCATCGATGTCGACGACCCCAACGATCCGATCGCACGGCAATACATTCCCGATGCGCGCGAACTCGACGTGCAACCGAACGAGCGCGACGATCCGATCGGCGATCATACCCATGCGCCCGTCGACGGCATCGTGCATCGTTATCCCGATCGCGTGCTGTTCAAGCTGGTGCATGTTTGCGCGGTGTATTGCCGGTTCTGTTTCCGCCGAGAGATGGTGGGGCCGGGCAAGGAGACGGCACTGTCGCGCGAGGCCTATGGCAAAGCGCTCGACTATATCCGTGCGCATGACGAGATCTGGGAAGTGATCCTCACCGGCGGCGATCCGTTGATGCTGTCGTCGCGCCGGCTGGCCGAGATCATGGCCGATCTGGCGGCCATCGATCATGTCAAAATCATCCGCCTGCATACGCGCGTGCCTGTCGCCGATCCCGCGCGGGTCAGCGACGAGATGGTGGCGGCTTTGCGCGTGCAGGGCGCGTCCACCTGGGTGGCGCTGCACGCCAATCACCCGCGCGAATTCACCGACGCGGCGCGGGCCGCGTGCGCGCGTATGATCGACAGCGGAATCCCGATGGTCAGTCAGTCCGTGCTTTTGCGCGGCGTCAATGACAATGCGGCGACACTGACATCCTTGATGCGCAGCTTCGTCGAGAACCGCATCAAACCCTATTATCTGCATCACGGCGACCTCGCGCCTGGCACCGCGCATCTGCGCACCACCATCGCCGAAGGACAGGCGCTGATGCGCGCTTTGCGCGGCCATGTGTCCGGACTTTGCCAGCCCGACTATGTACTCGATATTCCCGGCGGTTACGGCAAGGCGCCGATCGGTCCGGACTATTTATCGCAAACTGGCGAGATGAGTGGCAATGCAGCCCATGCGACGTCACCGGAATCAAGCTATCGTGTGATGGACTACTGCGGCGACATGCATATTTATCCACCGAAACCATGAACGTGTTGGTCGTGGCGTCGGTGTCGGAGACAGCAAAATGAAAACACTATTCGTGATGACGGCGAGCGCTTTCGTGCTCGGACATTCCGTTCTCGGATTTTCCGTTGCACTGGCGCAGGATTCGCAGCGCAATCTGCCGCCGAAGCATTTGCGGTCGCAGCCCACGGCGCAGCCATCGGACACTGGCGGCAACCTGCCGGCGGCACCGATCGGCCATCGTCAGCCGCGTCCAGGCGATCTGCCGCCGGAGACCGGCAAAGACGATCCCAGCCGCATCGATGCGCAGGATCGCGAGCTCGATCGCATGATCAGGAACATCTGCAAGGGCTGCTGAGGCTGCAGGGTGAGGCGAGACGCGCAAAGCGCGGATCGCCGTGGCCACCATGACAAGCTGAGTGGAGGATGGTGAGCACGGCGCATGGGCGCCTTCGCCCACCCCACGGCGTCTGGGCTTGCGCGCTGTGATCCCGTTGCGGCTATAGTCGCCGCGATGCGCCCGGAGGCGCAGATCAGAGAGTTGCCCATGACCATGCCCCCCGACTTCGCAAACCTGCAATCGAAGATGACCGAGACGGTGCGCAGCCACTGGAAAGCTTTTCTGGCCGAGGGCATCTTGTTGGTGATTCTCGGCCTTGCCGCGATCGTCGTACCTCCGATCGCGAGCATCGCCGTCACCGTGATGCTGGGCTGGATGTTCCTGATCGCCGGCATCGCAGCCTTGCTGATGACCTTCTGGGCGCGTCAGGCGCCTGGTTTCATATGGTCGTTGATCTCGGCCATTCTCGGCATCGCCGCCGGCATCGTCGTGCTGATGCGGCCAGCCGAAGGCACGCTGACGCTGACCGTCGTGGTGGGAATCTATTTTCTCGCCGAGGGTGTCGCGACCATCATGTATGCGCTTCAGCATCGCAAGGAGTTGTCCGCGCGCTGGAGCTGGATGGCGTTCTCCGGCCTGATGGATATCCTGATCGCCTTCCTGATCATCTCGGGCCTGCCGGGCTCGGCCGCCTGGGCAATCGGCCTGCTGGTCGGCATCAACCTTTTGATCGGCGGCTCATCACTGATCGCGATGGCACTGGCAGCGCGCAACAAGGCGTGAGCCGTTGGGTGGGCAAAGGCGTCCATGCGCCGTGCCCACCATCCTCCATTCATGGCGGCAAGGTGGGCAGGTAGATCCGGGCCTTAAGCGCCTCGACTTGCCCACCCTACAGCCTTAAGCCGCCGGCGCTCGACGGCCGAGGCCGTCGATGCCGACAATCTGAGTGATTGTCATCGCTGAACCGGCAGCGACGGAGCGACCGTGCGCAGGCGATTGCGGCCGAAGAAATAGGCGGCGCTGGTGAGAACCAGCAGCACCACGCCGATCACGATCGATGTCAGGCCGAGCGGCACCAGCACCATCGTCACGGTGCGCTCGGGATTGCTGTACCAATGACGCAGCGACGAAATCAGGAACGCCGTGCCCGCAAAGCCCGCGGCGCCGCCGGCGAAGGTAAACGCCCACATCCCGCGCAACTGCGCGAGCCGTTCGCGTGAGACGTCGGTATTCGGCGCGTGGTGCGCGCTGATCCGGCGCACCAGCCGCACGGCGAGGGCGATGGTGCCGAAGCCGAACAGCATGCCCGCGCCCTCCAGCGCGCGCCGGCCGAGGCCGACGATTTCCGGATACTGCTGCAGCGTCAGCAGGGGCAGGTCATAGCAAGCATGAAGCGTGACCGGGGCCAAAACGATCAGCATCGGCGTGCGGATGAAGGCAAGCGTATCGCGTCGATGCGCTCCGAGCGCGCGGCCGGATCGGGCGATCGCGATATAGGCGCCGGCGATGACACCCAACGCCCCGTGAAACGGTACGGTGAGGACGCTGCGCAGCACGGCCAAAGTGCGCCACATCTCCGGGTAGTTGAGGAGATAAACGAGGTTCTCATAGGCTGCGAAGCCGAGGCCGGCGGCGGCGCCATACACCACAGTGTCCATGGGATCGGCGGTGCGCGCGCGCTGGGTGGAAACCGCGACGATGACCAGGATCTTGACGATCTCTTCCGGGGCGGCGATCCCGAACACGGCGTGCAGCACCATCGCCCAGGTCGGATCGTCGGTCAGGCCGGGGATCGCGGCGAACATGGCGCGGGCAAAGCCCAGCAACGAGATGCTGGCTGCTCCGAGCAGGAACGAGGCCCACACCAGCCCGGGCGGGCCCGGACGCTCATCCGCGGCGATGATCAGCCACAGCACCAGCAATGCGGGCGCGACGGCAGCTAGTCCGATCACCGTGGGGAGCGATTCGAGATTGTCCATTCTGGATTAAGTATAGGTCGCTTGTGCGGTGGGGAAGGGTAGCTTCGGTCGCAGCACAAGGTCGTGGTTCGCTCGTGCGTGCTAGGCCAACCCGAACAGCTGCGATCGCTGCAGACCGCCTCGTGCTGGTCAACGAACGCAGCCTTACGGAACCAAATGCCGCCCGGCCGATTGGAACTGAAAGTGATACTTCAACAGGATATGACCATGGCTGATGACACGCGGATGCCGCCCTACATCTATGAAGGTGCGGATCTCGTACCGGAGGAGAAGTCCACGCTGTCCGAAGTCGTGGATACGGTCAAAGGCGCCGCCCATCGCGTCGGCCATACGATCGAGCGCGTCGGTGACACTATCGAGGCCGGCAAGAAGCCCGGGATGCCGCTCAGCATTCTCGCCAATGTTGCCCGGGAAGCGCCGCTGGGATCGTTGTTGGTGGCGTTTCTGCT
>SDZE01000357.1 GCA_004173095.1 Bradyrhizobiaceae bacterium | reverse complement strand
TCCGTCAACACGGCGACCCCAAGGTCGCGCGCCTTGGCGAGCTTCGAGCCGGCATCCTCACCGGCGACGACGTAGTCGGTTTTCTTCGACACCGAACCTGCGACCTTCGCACCCAGACGTTCGGCCGACGCCTTGGCTTCATCGCGAGTGAATTTGGTCAGCGAGCCCGTGAACACCACGGTCTTGCCGGCTACCGGCGTATCGGTTTTGGCCTGCGCAACGTCCAGCACCTCGATCTCGCCAAGCAACTCGTCGAGCGCTTTCACATTGCGTTGCTCGGCGAAGAACTCGACCACCGCATCGGCGACGATATCGCCGACGCCGCCGATATTGTTGAGATCGGTATAGGCCTCCGATGTGTTGCCCTGCTCGCTTTGCCCGGCGGCAGCCGCCAGCATCGCGGCGCGGAATGCGGCGAACGATCCGTAGTGTCGCGCCAGGAGCTTCGCATTGCCTTCGCCGATATGGCGGATGCCGAGCGCAAAGATCAGCCGATTGAGCTCGATCTTGCGGCGCTCGTCGATCGCCGCGAACAGGTTGCGCACCGAGATCTCGCCGTAACCCTCGCGGTCGCGCAGCTTCTTGCTGTTGCGCGCGTCGCGTTTGGCCAGCGTGAAAATATCGACGGGATGCATGATAATGCCCTCGTCGTAAAACTCCTGGATCTGCTTGTTGCCGAGGCCGTCGATATCGAAGGCCAGCCGCGACACGAAATGCTTGAGCTTCTCCACCGCCTGCGCCGGACAGACCAAGGCACCCGTGCAGCGCGTGACGACCTCGTCGTTTTCGCGAATGGCATGGCTGCCGCATACCGGGCACTTGTCGGGAAACGCGTAGGGCTTCGCCGTCGCCGGGCGCTTGTCGAGGATGACATTGACGACCTGCGGAATGACATCGCCGGCGCGCTGCACGATCACGGTGTCGCCTTCGCGGATATCGACGCCGTCGCGCAGCGGCTGGCCGTCATTGCCGATGCCCTTAATATAGTCCGCATTATGCAGCGTCGCGTTGGACACCACCACACCGCCGACGGTGATCGGCGTCAGCCGCGCCACCGGCGTCAGCGCGCCGGTGCGGCCGACCTGGATGTCAATCTTCTCCAGAATGGTGGTCGCCTGCTCGGCCGCGAATTTGTGCGCGATGGCCCAGCGCGGCGCACGGCCGGCGAAACCGAG
>SDZE01000644.1 GCA_004173095.1 Bradyrhizobiaceae bacterium | reverse complement strand
GGTCTGCAGGAAGCGGCAATGGGCACCGAGCCGCTGGGCGAGCGCTTCGCCTTCGGCGGCGCGACGGCCGGCAATGACGACCTTTGCACCTTCCGCGACGAATATCTCTGCCGTCCGCAAGCCGATGCCGCTGGTCGCCCCGGTTATGACCGCGACCTTGTTGTCCAGACGTCCCATAGCGTTTCCCCTTTTTTTGATTGGGACGCATTTGACGCCGGAGTCCAGCTTCTGCGCAAGCCGAATATCGGCCGTACCGTTCAGTCGGCCAGGAGCGGATTACGTCACCTGCAACTACGGTGCCGCCACAGCCGCCGACTCCGGCATTCGCATCTGAGCATAGGCCACAAGCGGCGCATCGCGACAATGACGCACGCCAACGCTATCGAGCACGAACAGTGGTTGATGGTTTTTCAAGTGCACATCCTCGACCATGGCCATGCGGCGGTTGTCGAGTAGCCACCAACGTCCGTCCATGCGGACCGCTGCCACGGCGTGATCCTCATGCCGCAAAGTATCCCGCAGGATGACGATACGGAGATCGGCGGCGACGAAACCGGCCGCACGCAGCGCCACGAATTTGGCGATCGCAACATCCTCGCAATCGCCCGCTCCCACTGCCAGCAGCGCGAGCGGCGCGCGCCAGACATCGGCTTCTCCGTACAAAGCGAGATCGCTGCTGGCTCGCACGCCAAGATTCATAGCACGATTGATTTCACCGGCCCGTGCGCGGCCATCCTTGGATTTCGCAGCGTCGATGATAGCGAGAAACCTCAATGCCTGTGGCGAGTCACAGCGGCTGCGGCTTTCCTCGCACAGTGCCAACACCAGCAATTCGTCTGTGAGTTCGCGGGCGACGCCTTGCCACTTCATGGCGAGCGCATGATCGTCCGGGACCTGAAACGCGCTGCGGCCGAACGGTTCGGTGACAGCGTGCGGATCGTCAATATCCGATGACGCCGCCGGTGACGCGGCGGCACCGATCAGGCCAGCGACGACGATCGCCGCGCGCCAGCCGCGCGCGAGTTTGAGGTACCGCATGATACGCCCCGTGATGTCCGGGCATCGGCGAGCCAATGCTCGCGCGTGTCCGGATCGTTCATGCGGGCAGCATGCGAGCGTTGATTTGCAGCGGCGTTAAATGCGGGCCTCGGCCGCACGGGACTTTGCCAACGCGCTTAA
>SDZE01000403.1 GCA_004173095.1 Bradyrhizobiaceae bacterium | reverse complement strand
ATCGAGCGATCCGATCACCACTGCGAGCATGTTGTTGAAGTCGTGGGCTATGCCTCCGGTAAGCTGGCCGACAGCTTCCATCTTCTGCGCCTGCCGCAATTGCGATTCAGCTTGCGCAAGCGCATCGGCCTGCGTCTTTTCAGCGGTGATGTCGCGCCCGTTGGCATAGATCAAGCCGCCTTCGACGCTGGTATTCCATGATATCCAGTGAACCCTGCCGTCTGTATCGAGATAGCGGTTCTCGAACAGGTCGATGCCATTCGACCGCAGCGAGGTATCGATAGCGCCGTGACTTGAATTGGCGTCGTCAGGATGGACGAAATCGAGGAAGCTGCAGCCGACGACGTCATCGATGTCATGGCCCAGGATGCGCGTCCATGACGGGCTGATCGAGCGGAAAATGCCGTCGGCATCGACCACCACGATCAGATCGCGCGAATTCAGCCAAATCCGCTCCGCACGCCGTCGCTCGGAATTCAGTGCGTCGATACTGGTCAGCGCACCCGATATCTGGGTGGCGATCAACTCCGCGAATCCGTGGATGTCTTTGTCGTCCGGTCGATGCGGATTGAGGCCAAGCACCATCGCACCGAGCGGCTTGCTGCCGACTTGCGCGATCGGCACCAGCAACGCTTGCGTGGCGCGTGCCTCCCAGGCGCCGAGCGGAACGGCGGCAGCAACATCCTTGATATCGACGCGGATGCCGGTGTCGCCATCATCAATGTCGGCGAGCGGCCAGTCATGGCCGATCAGGCAAGCGGCATCGGCCGTCGCCGGCTGTCCGACCCATTGCCCGTCGGGTTCGTGCAGGAAGATCAGAGCGAACGGAAAGTCCTTGCGATTGGCGGCGAGCGTTGCCCGCACTGCTTCAATGGCTTCATCTCGGACCTGGATTCCATTCAGCCCGTCGGCCAACATTCGCAGCGTGGTCAGCCGGCGCTCGCTGATGACACGCTCGGTTTCCTCCGTCACGACGCACATCAGTCCTTCGACGGCACCGCTGTCGCCGCGCAGCGGACTGTAGGAGAACGTGTGGTAGGTTTCTTCCGGATATCCGTTGCGCTCGAGCAGCAGCAACAGCGCCTTGTCCCATGTCGCAACGCCGTCGATCATCACCGAGCGGATACGATCCTCGACAGCCGCAAAGACCTCTTTCCACACCAGCCGCATTGGCTGGCCGACGGCGCCGGGATGCTTGCTGCCGAGGGTCGGGACGTAGGCATCGTTGTAGAAGAAGGCGATGTCCGGGCCCCAGCCAAGCCACATCTCGAAGCGCGAGGTGAGCATCATCCCGAGAGGGACCCGTAATCCCTGGGGCCAATCCTGCGGCGGCCCTAGCGAGGTGGAAGACCAATCGTGGCCGCGCATCAGCTTGCTGAGTTCGCTCGGACCGGGAAAAATGTGTTCGAGGGACGTCCCGGGGGCGCTCATTCGACAGTCAACACTCCAACGTCCAAATTCGCGCACCGGGGCTCCATCCGGCACGCCTTTGAGCGAATCGTAAATCCCGAACGGCGCATTTGTTCCACCTTCCTGGTGGACCGAGGCTTTCGGCGCTGGAGTCGTTGCCCCAGGCAAACCATGGCCCCGGCTACGTAAGCAGCGGGCGGCCACCACTTCGCGTCAGCGACAAAAACTACGGATGCAAAATGACCTTACCCATGGCCTGACGACCGGCCAGGACTTTCAGCGCTTCGGCAGTCTTCTCCAGCGGGAAGGTGCGATCCACATGTGCGGAAATTTTCCCTTCTGCGGCCCACCGCACCAGCTTCTCCAAGCTCGCGCGGTTCTTCTCCGGGTTCTGGCGCACCCAGGCCCCCCAGAACACACCGCGAATATCGCACCCCTTCAGCAGAGCGAGATTGAGCGGCATTTTGGGAATATCGCCGGCAGCGAAGCCGATCACCAGGAAGCGGCCCTCCCATGCGATCGCGCGCAATGCGGCTTCGGCATATTTGCCGCCGACGGGATCGAAAATGATATCGACGCCCTTGCCGCCGGTCAGCCCCTTGAGGCCTTCCTTCAAATCGTCCTTGGCGTAGTTCAGGCCGAGTTCGGCGCCATGTTGCTTGGCGAAATCGAGCTTCTCGTCCGACGATGCGCAGGCGATCACCTTGAGACCGAGCAGCTTGCCGAGTTCGCACGCGGCAAGTCCGGTGCCGCCGGCAGCGCCGAGCACCGCGAGCGTTTCGCCGGGCTTCGGCGAGGCGCGATCTTCAAGCGCGTGCAGCGCGGTGCCGTAAGTGATGATGACGCCCGCGGCGCGATCGAAATCGAGATTGTCGGGAATTTTCACGACCGACGCAGCGGCGACGGCGACTTTCTGCCGCGCACCGTTGTGACCGATGGAGGCGACGACGCGGTCGCCGACTTTCACCGACGTGACACCACTGCCGATACTCTCGATAGTACCCGCGACTTCGGCGGCGGGCGAGAACGGGAACGGCGGCTTGATCTGATACTTGCCCTGGATCATCAGGATATCGAAGAAATTGAGCGCCGCCGCCTTGACGGCGATGACCACCTGCCCCTCGCCGGCGACGGGATCCTCCACATCGGCAAAAACGAGATCGTCGGGTTCGCAATATTGCGAGCAGAGAATGGCTTTCATCGGCTGACCTGACCTTCGGCTTGAGACAGTTGAGGGAGTCATGAAGGATTTGGCCATCGCTCGCAACCGTCATTGCGATCATGGCGGTGCGACTCAGTGTTGGTATGGCCCCTCCGGATTGCTTCGCTATGCTTGCCATGACCGTGGGTATTCCGCGACGCGGCTCAATCGGGTATTTTCAATGTTTCAGTCAAACCTCCTCGCCGGTAAACGCATTCTCGTCACCGGTGGCGGTTCCGGGCTCGGGGCAGCGATGAGCCGCCGGTTTGCGGAACTCGGCGCCGAACTCATTATATGCGGACGGCGCAGCACGGTGCTGGACGCGGCAGCCGCTGAACTGCGCATCGCGGGGCAAACCAAAGTCAGCACCTTCACATGCGACATCCGCGATGCCGATGCCGTCGATGCGATGATGACGGCCATCTGGAGCGCCGGCCCGCTCGACGTGCTGATCAATAATGCAGCGGCGACGTTCATCGCGCAGAGCGAACATCTGTCGGCGCGCGCGGCCGATGCGATCCTCGCACCGACATTGCACGGCGCAATATATTGCACGCTCGAGGCCGGCCGCCGCTGGATCCAGTCCGGTCACCGCGGCGTAGTGCTCAGTATTCTCTCCACATCGACGATCACCGGCCGGGCCTTCACGATGCCGTCGGCAATGGCGAAGTCGGCACTGCTGGCGATGACCAAATCGCTCGCCGTCGAATGGGGGCCGAAGGGCATCCGCACTGTGGCGATTGCACCGGGGCCCTTCCCGACGCCGGGTGCGACCGGACAACTCCATCCGGAGGGCCGTGATACCGGGCCAGCAGCGCGCAATCCGCTCGGCCGTGTCGGCGAACATCACGAGCTCGCCAATCTTGCCAGCTTCCTGATTTCGGATCAGGCCGGCTATATCAATGGCGAGATGGTGGTGCAGGATGGTGGTGCGCATCTGCGCTCATCGGGCGCGGAAGATCTGCTGCACTGGACCGACGCGCAATGGGCGGCACACCGCAGCTCGCGCGCGAAAAGCTGAGGACGACGCGAGTAGCGGCGCGCGGTTTCGCCTGCAGGCTGCTATCTTTGGACGCGATCTGCGAGCCTTTCCAAACAAGGCTGCAGCGTTTATCCCCAAACCGGTTGGCGCGTGTGATTCCAGGCCATCTTCCAGTCACAAAAATAGAGGATCGACACCTGATGGTCGTGCGGCGAATCCTGACAGTTGCGTTGATGAGTGGTGTGATGATCGGCACGGCCGGTCATGCGCTGGCGCAGTCCAGCAAGGGCAAGGCGGCGCCCGCCAAGCAGGCACCGGCTGCGGCGGGAAGTGCCGAGCCAACATTACTCGGCCAGTTCGGCTCATGGGGCGCCTATACGGCGACACCCGGCGGCAAGAAGGTCTGCTTCGCGCTGGCCAAGCCGGCCTCGTCCAAAACCATTCCGGCCAACCGTCCGCGTGATCCCGCTTACGCCTTCATCTCGACCCGGCCCGCCGAGAAAGTCAGCAACGAAGTCTCGATCATGATCGGCTATCAATTGAAGCCGGGTTATGAATCCACGCTCGATGTCGGCGGCGCGAAGTTTGCCATGTACACGCAAGGCGACGGACTGTGGATCAAGAACGCCGCCGAAGAAGAACGCCTCGTCGAAGCGCTGCGCAAAGGGGGCGACGTGACGGTGAAGGGCCTGTCAGCCAAGGGCACCGAGACCATCGACTCGTTTTCGATGAAGGGCCTGGCCCAGGCGCTCGACAAGGTCTCGCAGGAGTGCCGACGGTAATCCTGCGCGCTCGCCGGGTCGTTGCCGCCGTTAATATTGACGCATTTGGCGCCTTTCCATTCGGCCGTGAAAAGCCTAATTGAGGCTCAACTCCCGCGACATTACAGATCGAACGTCATGACCCCTGCTTCAGCTGAGGCCAGCACCGCTGTTGAAACCGCTCTCCCGGGCCCCATCCCGCTCGAGAAGGTGGCGACGGAAACCTATGTGCCATTGGCAAAGCCCTCGCTGATCGGCCTGTCACGGGCGCAGATTGCCGAAAAGCTCGGTTCCATCGGCGTCAAACCGGCGCAGCAGAAGATGCGTAGCCAGCAGATCTGGCACTGGCTGTATTATCGCGGGGTCCAGAACTTCGCGGAAATGTCCAGCATTTCCAAAGACATGCGCGTCGAGTTGGAGCAGCATTTCACGGTCGATCGGCCGGAAGTGGCGGTCGAGCAAATCTCCAATGACGGCACCCGCAAATGGCTGCTGAGGCTGCCCTCAGGCACCCATGGCGAGCGCGCCCATGAGGTCGAGTGTGTCTACATCCCGGAAACCGACCGCGGCACCCTGTGCGTTTCGTCGCAGGTCGGCTGCACGCTGACCTGTTCGTTCTGCCATACCGGAACCCAGCGTCTGGTGCGTAACCTGACCGCGGGGGAGATCGTCGGCCAGATCATGGTGGCCCGCGACCGGCTGAACGACTGGGCCGACCGCGACACCCCGAACGCCAATCGCCGCATCACCAATATCGTGATGATGGGCATGGGCGAGCCGCTGTACAATTTTGACGCGGTGCGCGACGCATTGCTGATCGTCTCCGACAATGAAGGCATCGGCATCTCGCGCCGTCGCATCACGTTGTCGACCTCGGGCGTGGTGCCTAACATCAAGCGCACCGGCGACGAGATCGGCGTGATGCTGGCGATCTCGCTGCATGCGGTGCGCGACGAACTGCGCAACGAGCTGGTGCCGCTCAACAAGAAGTATCCGCTGCAAGAACTTTTGCAGGCCTGCCGCGATTATCCCGGCGCGTCGAATGCGCGGCGGATCACTTTCGAATATGTGATGCTGAAGGGCATCAACGACTCGCTCGACGATGCGAAACTGCTGGTGAAGATGCTTAAGGGTATCCATGCCAAGATTAATCTGATCCCGTTCAATCCGTGGCCGGGCACGCGCTATGAATGTTCGGACTGGGCCCAGATTGAAGCGTTCTCAGAATATATCTTTAATGCCGGCTATTCCTCGCCGGTGCGCACGCCACGCGGCCGCGACATTCTCGCAGCGTGTGGCCAGTTGAAGTCGGAATCCGAAAAGCTATCGGCCCGCGAGCGCCAGGCGCTGCGCGCGATGGCGATGACGGATTGATGC
>SDZE01000504.1 GCA_004173095.1 Bradyrhizobiaceae bacterium | reverse complement strand
CGTTTTGTCGGCGACGAGGATTTCGTCAGGCAGCGCCACCCCTGCGACCTGCAGCATCGTCTTGCTGTCGTGCTCCGACAACGTGGGAGCACTCAGGTGTTCCGCCACATCGATTGGCGCTTGGGTCGCTTCCGCAATCGTTTCGACCGGCATGAAGCGTGCGTGATCGACGAGCCGCCGCATCGCCACACTCACATGCGTGAGCCCGGACAGAACGACGACGCCGGACTCTGCAAGCCCGGTGCGCGCAAAATTGGACGGCAGCGTATAGGACCAGAACACGATCGGCTTGCTCTGCGCCGCGATCACTGGCTTGAGCTCGGGCGTCTTGAACGGTATCCGCGTCTCGCTGGACAGCGAGATCACTACCGAAATCGCATCGACCTCATCTGACTTGTCGAGCAGTTCGATCGTCTTCTGCAGCCCCCCGCTATGCACTGCCTGCGCGGTGATATCGATGGGATTGCGCGGCGAGCCGTAAGACGGGATAAAGCTGCGGATCGTCGCCTGCACGGCATCGGACAATTCCGGCACCTGCAGCCCCTGCGCCGACACGGCATCGGCTGCCCAGATGCCGGCGCCGCCGGAGACCGTGACCACGGCGACGCGCTCGCCTTTCGGCAGCGGCGACGTCGTCAGCACGGCCGCGATGGTCACCGCCTCATCGAGATCGTTCGAGACGATGAAGCCGTAACGCGCGAACACGGCATCATAGGCTGCAGTCCAGCCTGCCATGCTTGCGGTGTGCGACGCCGCCGCACGCTCGCCGGCACCGGAACGTCCCACCTTGGTGACGATGACCGGTTTGCCGATCTCCGCCGCCTTGCTGGCAGCGGCCAAGAATCGATCGACATCGCGAATGCCTTCGATGAACAGAAGGATCACATCAGTGGCGGAATCCTGAACCATGTAGTCGAGGAATTCGCCTGCGCCGAGGTCGGATTCGTTGCCGGTCGAGATCACCGTACTCAACGCAATGCCGAGCGCCTTGGCGCGATTGTAGATCGCAAACCCGATGCCGCCGGATTGCGCCACGATGCCGATCCGCTTGCTGGTCGCGATCAGCCGCGGCTGATCGGGCGTCACGTCCACCGTCGGACTGAACGTCGCGGCGATACCGGCGATCTGATTGTAGTAACCCTCGGCATTCGGACCGGAAATTCGCATTCCCGTCCGCTTGGCC
>SDZE01000364.1 GCA_004173095.1 Bradyrhizobiaceae bacterium | reverse complement strand
GCGCGAATTTCTCGATAACGCCTTCAAGAAACAGGAAGCCGAGAAATCATCCTCCGGATTTTCCTTTGCCCGGATCATTGAGGCCCGATCAACCGACCGCACTACGAAACATCAGAGCGTCCTTTACTACGCCGGAGCCGTGGTTGCCGTATTCTTGCTCTTCGCTGCGAGCCATGGGGCCCTCACGCTCGTCGACGAGCGCCAGTCCGGCATCTCACAGCGGTTGACGCTGGGGAAGGGGGGAATGACCTCTGTCGTCACCGGCAAATTCGTATTTCTCGTGGTGCAAGGTGTCGTCCAGTCGTTCATCGTGTTCGGCGTCGCCTGGTTTGGCTTTGAAGCCACATTCGATGCTTCGCGGACCGGCTTCTGGCTTCTCACGAGCATTCTGGCTTCGGCGTCAGCTGCAGCGATCGCGCTCGGGATCGTTGCAGTCTGCAAGAGCAGACGGCAGGCCGAAAGCGCGACCACATTTGTTGTTCTGCTGGTGTCCGCGATCGGCGGAAGCATGGTGCCTCGTTATCTGATGCCGCCGTGGATGCAGGACATCGGGTGGCTCACCCCCAACGCCTGGGTTATCCAGGCATTCGAAGCCTCGGTCCGATCCAGCAGCCCTGTCGGAATGATCCTCCATGCCTGGACGGTGCTCGTGGGAATCTCGATCGTCAGTCTGGCTGTTGCAATCTACTTCTCGATACGACGTACCCGCTATTCCTGGACGCCAGCCTGAGACAGTGTCCGCAGCCGGATGCTGACATTGGAGGTACCAGAGCCGACGTTGAAAGCGGCCGCGTCAAATGTCGGCCGCCTTGATCTTCCGGCATCGTTCGAAAAACCGAAAGGCTCACGAGGCAATCCAAGATTGCTGCGCTCGATGGAGCCACTGCCGTTCAGATCCTGAAAGGCTGCGACGGCGATCCTCCCCGGTGGCACGTTCTCGAATGAGAAACGCATGCTCGTCCCGGACGCAGGCTTGCGGTCGCCACGATCGCACGTGCTCGGGTCAAGACTGCTCGCGCACAGCGCGACCGACACGCCCGTCCCATTGGGCGTCACCCCCGTCACCGTGACGTTGATCTGCCCGGCAGATGCCGATGACGCCAGCAGCAGGATACCTGAAACCAATGCGAGGGTTTGCCCGTACGGTGGTAACGACTGTTTCATTTTCTCCGTCCCGCAGCTTCGTTTCTGACGATCGAAAGTTTCAGACGATCGCACAGAACTCAAAAAGCAGCGTCTTATCAACGGCAATGAGGAAAAATTATGAGTTCTATTGACCACGACGCCTTGGCCGTGACCACTAGCCGGTCATAACGAGTGAGTAGTGTGACGCAGCCATGATATCTTTGCCTTCAGCGCGTCAAAAGGACGCAGTTGTTATCGGTGCGGGCCCCGGTGGTCTTGCGACCGCCATGCTGCTCGCAGCGGCAGGCACGAAAGTGACGCTGTTCGAGAAAGACAGTGTGGTCGGTGGGCGAACCAAAGTGTTCGCCGAGAACGGCTATCAGTTCGATGTTGGGCCGACCTTTTTTCTGTATCCGCAGATACTGGAGTCGCTGTTCACGAGATGCGGCCTGCGTATGCGGGATTATATCGAGATGACCCGCGTCGACCCGAGTTATCGCCTGGCGTTCGAAAACGGCCCTGATGTTTCGATCTCAGGAGAGATTGAGGATCTTGAGCGCGAAATTTCGAAACTCAGCCCCGCTGACGCCAAGCAAATCACCCGGTTCATCAATCTGAATCGCAAAAAGCTCGCTGCCTTCGTGCCGGTTCTGAAGCGACCGTTCGAGAGCTTGCTCGATTATCTTGCGCCGAGCGTGTTGTCGGCCCTGCGCCATATCGTGCCGCTTTCATCCGTGGACGATGAACTGAAGAAGTTCTTCAAGGATCCGCGCGTGAGGCTCGCGTTCTCGTTTCAAACCAAGTATTTGGGAATGTCACCTTTTCGATGTCCAAACCTGTTCACGTTTCTTGCCTTTCTCGAATATGAATTCGGCGTCTGGCATCCGAAAGGCGGGTGTGGCGCCGTCAGTGAAGGAATGGCGCGAGCAGCGCGCGACCTCGGCGTCGACATTCGGCTGAACGAACCGGTCAGTGAGATCGTGTTCGAGGGCAAGCAAGCGCGCGGTGTAAAGACCAAATCTGGCTTCACGCGCGCCGATGCGTCGATCGTGAATGCCGACTTTGCGCAGGCTGTGACGAGCCTGATTCCCAATAAGCTTCGCAAGCAATGGTCGGACAAGAAGATCGAGGGCGCAAAATACTCGTGCTCGACCTACATGCTGTATCTCGGCATCGAAGGGCGTTACGATCATTTGGATCATCACACCATATTTCTCGCCCACGACTACGCCAAAAACATTTCCGAGATTGAAGATGCGACGGCGGTCCCGGGAAATCCGTCGATCTATATCTGTAATCCCGGCCGCACCGATCCGTCTTTCGCGAAGGACGGCAACGCTTCGCTCTATGTTCTGGTGCCGGTAGGCAACTGCGGCGCCGTTGATTGGAGCGTGGAAAAGCAGACGTTCCGGAACACCGTCATCGACCGGCTCGAAGGATTTGGGCTGACGGGCCTCAAGGACCGCATCCGGTACGAAAAGGTGTTCACGCCGATCGATTGGCGCGATCAGATGTCGATTTATCGCGGCGCGACCTTCAATCTCGCCCATGGTCTGGATCAGATGCTTTATTTTCGGCCGCACAATCGCTTCAACGACGTCGATGGTGTCTATCTTGTCGGCGGGGGAACGCATCCAGGCTCTGGGCTTCCGGTCATCTACGAGAGCGCCCGGATCTCCAGTGACCTCGTCCTTGCCGATTTCGGCATGGCCGATCGTATCCCGTCAGCGGAAGAGGCGCCGCGGCCTCTGGAGCAACTGCAGGAACAGGTCGCGTCCGACGCGGCCAAGGCTTAACGGTGCGAGCAATGGATCAAGTGACATTCAGGAAGAGCGACAAGCCGGTCATCGTCATCGGATCGGGGCTCGGCGGACTAGCGTCCGCCGTGGTCGCGGCGGCAAGGGGCCATTCCGTCGCGGTTTACGACAAGAACGACTGGCTGGGTGGCAAAGCCGCGGTTCTGGAGGAAGGTGGCTTTCGCTTCGATATGGGGCCGACCATTCTCACGGTCCCGAGCGTTCTCAGGCGGATATTCGAGGAGGCAGGCGAGACGCTGGAGGACTGGCTTCCGCTGATCCGGCTCGATCCACAGTGGCGCTGTTTCTTTGGTGAGGGCGACGTCCTCGACCTCGTCGAGGATGTGCCCGAGATGGGCAGAAAAGCCGAAGCCTTTTCAGGAAAGAACGGTCTAGCTCAGGGATACGAAAAATTTCTTCGGGTGTCCGAGCATCTTCATGACGTCTCCGAACGCTTCTTTTTCTGGAAGTCGGTCGAAGACATCCGGGACACGATGAACATCCGGGAAAACATGAACCCGGCGACGCTCCGCGATGTCCTGTCGCTCCGCATGGGCCGCTCTGTGGCCAGCACGATTCGCGGAATGGTGCCGGACGAACGTGTGTCGCAGATGCTCGACCATTTTGTTCAGTATGTCGGGTCTTCGCCCTTTGCGTCGCCCGCCGTCCTTTGTTCGATCGCTCACATGCAGACCAGCGGTGGCGTGTGGTATCCGGTGGGTGGCACCCGCGCCGTTGCGGAGCAACTACGGAAGCTCGGTGAAAAGCTCGGGGTGACCTATCACACCAACTCCGATGTCGCGCAAATTGTGGTTGAGGACGGCGTCGCGACCGGGATCAGGCTCGTCAACGGCGACCACGTCGCCGCTTCGGCCGTCATATCGAACATGGACTCTCTGCGGACCTACGCAGAACTGGTCGGAGGAGACGCGGCCAAGCATTACGAAAAAGCAGGTTTCGAACCGGCCTGTTCGGGTGTTGTCCTCTATTTGGGTCTCAATAAACGCTACGATCATCTGCTTCATCACGACTTTGTCTTCTCGGATGATGCACATGAAGAGTTCGACGCCATCTACAAGCGTGGTGAACCTGCGCCTGATCCGACCTGCTATATCGCAGCGCCCTCGGGAAGCGATCCCAGCGTCGCTCCGGAAGGCGGAGAGGCGCTCTATGTGCTCGTCCACACCCCGTATCTGCGTCCTCATCACGACTGGTCGAAGATGTTTCCGCAGTATCGCCAGGTCATCCTCGATAAGCTAAAGCGAACGGCAGGATTGACGGATATCGAAGATCGCATCGTTTTCGAACGTCACCTGACGCCGCAGGATATTCATGACCGCTACAAGGTCTTGAATGGCGCGATCTATGGCCTGGCAAGCCACGGCAAGTTCACCGGTGCTTTCAAGCCTGGCAACAGAAGCAGATTCGTGAAGAACCTCTATTTGGCTGGGGGAGCCGCGCATCCGGGCCCTGGCATGCCGATGGTCATGATGTCGGGCTGGATCGCTGCCGATGCCCTCGACAGCGATCATCGGTCCGTCTTGGCCGCATCGTGACCTTGGGACGGAGAACTGCAGACGAGACCGCTGAGCGAGTCATTGCGCAGCGGTCAGTCAGAGTTTTTCGAACCTTCGGTTGGATCTTCGAGAGGACATTCAAGAGCGGGTTTCACGCCGCGCGCGTTGTCTCCGCGCACGCGCAGATCATGCCGCGCGGCAAACGTGTCGTGATCTATACTAACCATGCCTCGTGGTGGGACGGCGTGACCTATGTCCTGCTGGCGAAACACCTGTATCCGTCTCATCGCGTTTATACGCCGGTGGACGCCGATGTGTTCGGAAAATACGGCTTCATCGCCAAGATCGGAGCGTTCGCCGTCGAGCAGAAATCGAGGCGAGGCGCTGTCGAATTCATTTCCGGCAGCAAGGCCGTTCTCTCTCTTGACGATGGTTTGCTCATCGTGGCGGCCCAGGGACGGTTTGCAGATCCTCGGGAGCGTCCGCTCAGCTGCGGGGCAGGTATCGCGCATTTGCCGGATTACGTGTCCGATATCGCCTTCATTCCGCTCGCCATTGAGTACGCGTTCTGGATCGAGAAGCAGCCCGAATTACTCTTGAAATTCGGTCAGCCGATCGATGGCGATGCATTGGCCGCGCTGCCCGTGCGGGAAAGGTTGACGAAGCTCGAAGGCGCCCTCGAGACTGAAATGGATCAATTGGCGACCCTGTCGATCGCTCGGGACACGAACGCCTTTGACGTCTGGCTGCAGGGCACCATGGGCGTCAATCCGATCTACGACACGTGGCGGCGGCTGATGGCCAGGCTTCGCGGAAGCGACTTCCATGCTGAGCACGGGGCGCGCCGATGATCATGGCTTTGACTGCAATCGCCGTTCTGCTCGGGTTGATCCCTGCGTGCAATACATTGGCGAATTGCTTCCTGTTGCGGCGGCCCGAAAAAGCGGACAGGCAACCTTCCGTTTCTATCCTCATTCCTGCGCGGGATGAGGAAGCGACAATTGGCGCGAGCGTCATAGCTGCGCTAGCGAGCCGAGACGTAGACATCGAAGTTGTTGTCCTGAACGACAGTTCATCGGATCGCACCGCAGGGATAGTCGAGCAGCATACGTTGATAGACGATCGGGTACGCCTTGAGCATGCGCCACCACTTCCGCCCGGATGGAAGGGCAAGCCTCATGCCTGTCACGTTTTGGCAGGCCTTGCTCGTCACGATCTGTTGCTTTTCGTGGACGCCGACGTCAGGCTTTCGCCCGATGCAGCAAACAGACTGGCGTCGACCAGTGCGGACCTCGTGAGTGGCGTACCAAGGCAAGTTCTCGGGGGAGCCGTCGAACATGCAATCATTCCGATGATCAACAGCCTGATCTACGGATACCTTCCGATAGCGATGATGCGGTTTCGTCAAGCTGATCCCTCGCTGACGGCGGCTTGCGGACAATTGATGATGGTGCGGCGTTCGGCTTATCAGTCATGCGGTGGCCACGCAGCGATCGCCTCGACGATGCACGACGGTTTGCAGCTTGCGCGCCATTTTCGCCGATCGGGCTTTCATACGGATCTCGTTGACGGCACGGCGCTTGCGTCTTGTCGCATGTACACGTCGTGGCGGGACGTTTGGACAGGCTTTTCGAAAAACGCGACGGAAGGCATGGCAAAGCCGGTGGCACTACCGGTGTGGACAATCTTACTGATCGGAGGTTGGCTCCTTCCCTCCGGTCTTTTGCTGTCCGGCTTGTTCGGAGCGCCGGTGGCGGCAATGCCTTTTCTGCTCGGATTGGTTCTGCTGCAACTCGTTGCCAGGCTCGCGCAGGCAATCAAATGCCGCGAGCCGATCCTCGCCGTGTTGTTGCATCCTCTCGGGATAGCGTTGACGCTCGCGATCCAATGGAGTGCGTTACTCGCAGCGCATCGCGGTCAAACCGTCGAATGGCGGGGGCGGACCTATACTCCAAGAGCCGAGTGACTGGGATGACAAATGACGGACGATCCTTGGCCGATCTCGGATCGGCTTTCGAGCGGCTAAGTGATGCATATTCTGCAAAGGGCGGGCTTGCTCTCAATGAAAGACGAGAGACGCTAAAAGCCGTTCGCGGCAGCCTCATCGATCGCCGTGAGGACTACGCCAAAGCAATCGACGCGGATTTTCGGGGCCGCTCCCGGCATGAGACGCTCATCACGGAAGTATCGGTTGTGGTTTCTGCGATCGACCACACGCTAGCGAACCTGAAGCGGTGGGCATCTCCGAAGAAAATCCGGCTGGGCTTTCCCTTTTGGCCGGCGTCGGCGGAAGTGCGACCGCAGCCTCGCGGTGTTGCCGGTATCATCGCTCCGTCCAACTATCCGTTGCAACTGACCTTGATGCCGTTGGTGGGAGCGCTGTCCGCGGGGTGTCGCGCGCTTGTGAAACCATCCGAATTGACGCCACGAACATCCGACCTGATATCTGAACATCTCCATGATGTCATCGATCGAGGCGCGGTCTCCGTCGTGCAGGGCGGCGCCGATATTGCAGCGGCGTTGACCCGCCTCCCATTAGACATCATCCAATTCACCGGTTCGACACACGTAGGTCGCAAAGTCGCAAGCGCGGCCGCAGAACATATGACGCCGACAATTTTGGAACTCGGCGGCAAATCTCCGGTAGTCGTCGATGAGAGCGCCGACCTCGGCGCGGCCGCCAAATCGATTATGGCGGGGAAACTTATCAACGCCGGACAGACCTGTGTCGCACCGGACTACGTGTTCGTGCCGCGCCCCCTCAAAGATCAATTCGTCGCGCAGCTTCAAGAAGCCGCCGGCGCGCTTTATCCTGATCCTGCAAACGGTGATTACACAGCGATCGCATCCGATCGCGCTCTTGCGAGGTTGATTGATCTCGAAGCAGGACAATTGTGCTTGCCGCTATTCGATAGGGATCTGCCGCCACCATATCTGGCGCCCAAACTCGTCGACGTGGCCACAGCGAACAGCCCGATTATGAAGCAGGAGATTTTCGGGCCGCTTCTCCCCGTCGTCGCCTATGACGAGTTGACGGATGTCATCGCGGCAATCAACGCACTCCCGGACGCCCTGGCAACCTATTGGTTTGGTTCGCCGAACGAGCGGCTGGAGGCCTTGATCCAAGGCACGCGCTCCGGAGCAGTCAGCATCAATGAGACTGTTCTACATGCAGGCATTCATGCGCTGCCGTTCGGTGGCGTTGGCCAATCCGGAACCGGACGATACCACGGGAAAGCTGGGTTCGATTCATTCTCCCTAGAGCGCGTTATTTTTCGCCAGTCGCGATGGAGCCTGACGAAGCTGATGCGTCCGCCCTATGGCAGAACAGCAGAGCGGATTCTCGAAGGGCTCATGAAGCGGTGAAGCGCGATGCTCGCCTATGAGTTTGCCTCAGGCGTCCATTAGCTATGATGCATCCTTCTAATCTCTGGCTCTGCAGGTCAGCTTATGGCGCAAAGCGGACATTTGCAGAAAGTTTTTGAAACCACCTGCTTGCGTTGCCCACGAGCGTTTCGGCGCACTCTCAGTTAGGTGGATGCGCGATCGCCTAACCGTGATGAAATCCGGTACCTCCCGTCGCTTAATCTGTTTACTCGACAATATAGGCGCATTGACGATCCTTGGGTCGTAAGCTTTGGTCTAACCACAGATTGACCACAGAAACCCCGTGAACAAACGGCGTCAATCGATCCTGATCTCGCGCGTAAGTCATTGATTTCAATCAGGATGGCCGGTAGAGAACGACGTTCGGGACGCAGGGGTCGCAGGTTCGAATCCTGCCACTCCGACCAATTATTTCAAAGACTTAGCGACATATCGGGCGTTGCAGCAATGAGTTGCGCAACGAAACTCGTGGAATGGCTAGCCAGGCGGCGCCGCTCGTCCGATCTGTTCTTGAGACGAAGGCGGCGACATTCGATGCCGCGCTGGAAGCGGCCGCGTGGCCCACCATCATTCCAGTCCAGCAACTTGTGTCGGAGATACAGGGAATCACGCAAGAGGCTCTGCACCGATCGAACATCGATTTGGTCATCAGAACCCCATCAAAAAGCTCGGTGTGTCGCTCACGGTGATTTTCCAGAGACACCAACACACCAGTCGCTTTCAGTGACATTCTCAATCTCTTGGCGACTCCAACTGCAGAGATGTTGGCGCCGGTGAACGCCAGACACCCCTGAACGTGTAGCTGGCGATGATAGCTGGAAATCGCCGCACCTTGTCATGAGCTATAGGATAGGATCGGCACCTACGATGCTGGCGCCGAGATAAATTTTGACGGAAAGTACTGATGTGGAGCGACATGCAGATTTTTTGGTATGCGGTAATCCTGATCGGGGCTTTGGCGGTTGCTGGAGGCGGCTTCATGTCATCTATCGAAACGAAGAGGTCAGGCGATCGTGACCAAGCTGATCTCCAGAAACGATACGAAGCTGTTCAAGGCGAACTGCAGAAATTTGAAGCCTCGCTGCAGCAACACATGACCAAGGTTCTGGATGCTGTGAGTGCGAAGCCCAATGAGAATTGGCAGTTAGTCGAATTAAGCAATATCCCGGCAGAGGTCGCGGACTACGCCTTAATGCTATTCAGATCATCCGCCGGCCGGATCTCGGGCAAGGTTCGATTGAAAGGTTCGAAATCTGAAACACTGTTTTCAACATCGGCGAACAACAACATCCCGCTTGCCGTCCCAAACGCTTGGGACATCCAAGCCGGCCACTATCGAAAGCCAGCAACGCTCGAATACCTTGTCACCGAGACCACCGATCCGAACGCGCGCCTGTCTATTTTCACCGCAGGATGGATTGATTCTCGGGGAACCCAACCCCACCTCTAAAGATACCTTCTGACAAGCGGTTGAGCCGGTCAGTCGCGCTGCTACTGATCAAAAAGACGGAGTGACGTCAGCGGTGATTGGTCATCAGCAACAAGTGACGATGAGATTAGTATGAGAAAGAACGGAATGACTGTCTGGTGGTACGAACGTGACGATGGAAGTCTCGGGTCCCATCATTTCTCGACCTTGCCAAATAACGGATCGTACGAAGCTGAGGCGCACAACAAATACGCTCGTGATGCCGTCAGGATGGTGACAGTTCACGACAGCGGCCTAGGTTGGGATGCATTTCAAGCTTTAAAGCTCGAAGCTTCGCAGTATAAAAAATTGATCAATGCCCGTTCAGGTCCGGCAAGCGGCGTCTAACTCTTTCGCGCCGTGCCACCCCTGTCCGAACAGAACCTCCGATCTGTATTGACCGTGTAAGGATTTTCTTGGCGGCCTTTGCCCAGACCATACGCAGCGTAACCGGCTGCGGTAATCTGCTCCGATTCACAATTGCCGATGTCCATGCGATTTTCTTGTCGGCACTTATTATTCGCCACCTTCGAGAAGGTTCACCGCGAACTGAATGGCGGCAGAAGTTAACGCAAGCGTGCCGGCAGCGATGGCTGGCCCTTTGACTGCGTTGAGATCGTTTACCAGATTGTCAATGTCGTCACGGACACCTAGGCCTCGAAACGCTGCGTAGATCGCCAGAACGGCGGCCAGCCCGCTCAATGCGTTCGCTGCAATCTTCCATTTGCGCAAGGTCTCGCTCCTATTCCATAGCCGCGGGAGCCTAAAGGCCTATCAGGCTCAGGTCCGTCATGTGGTTCAAGACCGAAGTTAGTAGCCAAACACGACCCTGTGCATGATGCGGCCGGGCATCAGCGTGAATGCGCCAGCAATCACCAAAGCGCCGGCGAAGATGGAAATCATGGTGATGGCATGCGCCCGGACGCGATGCCGGCGGGCGCTGACGATCCCCAACACAAGCATCACCGGCGTGAGGATCGATAGCAGATGGATCGGACTCCAGTTTCGCCATAGCCGGTAGCTGGTCCCATGGATGGCGAACGAGCTGAATGCGACCGTGGCCAGCAACAACACCCAGATCCAGCCGAGCGTCTTATGCGACAGTGTACCCTTGGCAGCGACCAGCTGGATGATGCCAATCACGAAGGCCGCCATCGCTGCAAATGCATGCAGCGGAATCGGGGCGACTGCGTTGATCAATGGTTGGAGCGACATCGTTGGTCCCTGTCCGTCGTCGTGCAATGCACCGCTGTTCGCCTTCCTATCAACGGCATGAAAGCGGGCGGGCCGCTATCGGGGCAAGGCTCGCGCGGCGTAATGCTGATCGACCTGCGCACATACCCATCGCTTGATGCATTCAAGTCCGGGTGTGCTGATCACTCTGCCTTTGGCGAGCCCGCATGTAGCAAACGCATGACCGCAGACCTGTTCTGCGTGCCCCAGTGGCATAGCGGCATGAGCGCCTCCACGAGCGTCATGCCGAACGGCGTCACTGTATAATCTACCCGCGGCGGCACCTCCTTGTAGTCGTGCCGAACCAGCACGCCGGCAGCCTGGAGATCCCGCAGCTGCTGAGTCAGCACCTTCTCGCTAATTCCCGAGACCAACCGCTTGAGGTCGCCGAAGCGGCGGGTGCCATGATGAAGGTGGTACAGGATCAGTGGCTTCCATTTGCCGCCCATGACGGTCAGCGCGATATCGAGACCGCAATCCGGATCGCTCGTGTTCAAGCGCTCATCCATACTTACCTGAAGGTGGGTACTAAACAAATTGTCCGTGCCAGTCCATATCGTGTTTCGACAATGATGGGAAACGCAAATGGGCAAACTCGACGGCAAGGTGGCGGTTATCACGGGGGCCACTAGCGGCATCGGCCTCGCGAGCGCGAAGCGCTTCGCGCAAGAGGGAGCGCGCGTATTCATGACGGGCCGGCGGCAAGCCGATCTGGACAGGGCGGTGAGCGAGGTCGGCCACAACGCACGCGGTGTACAGGGCGACGTCGCGAACATGCTGGACCTGGACCGGCTCTACAAGACCGTGCGCGAGGAAGCTGGCCGGATTGACGTGCTATTCGCCAATGCCGGTGGCGGTGAATTTGCAGCGCTGCCTGACGTGACCGAAGCGCATTTCGATCGAACCTTCGCGACCAACGTGAAGGGGGCCTTGTTCACGGTGCAGAAAGCGCTTCCGCTTCTTCGCGACGGCGCCTCGGTGATCCTGACCGGATCCACCAACGGCACCAAAGGCGGAGCATCATTCAGCGTCTACAGTGCGAGCAAGGCGGCTATCCGTAACTTCGCGCGGAGCTGGGTTCTGGATCTGGCATCGCGCCATATTCGCGTGAATGTGCTGGTCCCGGGCGCGACCTCTACACCGGGTTTGCATGGCCTTTCCTCGAGCGAGGAAGCGGACCGCACGCTCGTCTCCTTGATGGAATCCCAAATTCCGCTTGGTCGGATGGGGAAGCCGGAGGAGACGGCCGCGGCGGCGCTTTTCTTGGCGTCCGACGACAGCAGCTTCGTCAACGGCAGCGAATTGTTCGTCGATGGGGGACAGGCGCAGATCTAGATCGAATGCGCAGGTGTCCGCAAACCAAGTCGGATCGTACGGGAACAGCCAGATCAATCGCAGGGGAAGTCAGATGCGCGACAATGAGACGATCATCCGTGAGCTTTACGCTGTCGCGGAAGGAGAGCCGTCGGACATGGAGGCGTTTGTTTCCGCCTTCTCCAGCGATGGATACATGACTGACATTCCCGCTGGCGCGACACTTCGCGGGAAGGCCATCGGTGATTACATCGGCACGCTTGCTGACGCGTTTCCAGACATTCACCGCGAGTTGTTCAGTATCTACGTCTCGGGGAACGTCGTCGTTGTCGAGCTTGCCATCCGCGGGACGCACAAAGGCGCGTTGTCCCTTCCGTCCGGAGTCGTGGCCCCGACGGGGCGGAGAATCGATGTGCCGTGCTGCGATGTTTTCCATCTCGAGAACGGAAAAGTCGTTTCGTTTCACTGCTACAACGCCGCTTCCGTGATGCAGCAGCAACTTGGCATCCGAACTGACTGAGCGGTTCGACGAACGGCCAGGCAATAGTCACCGCATCGCACGCGCTGTTAACTTCCCGTTAACCATGTCGGCTCAGTTTTCGGGTCATGCGGTGGCACCGGAGCCTTGTTGGCCGGTATCCGACAGAGAGGTCGCTCGGGACATCCCGGCGGCCTCTTGCCAATTTCAGGGCGCGCTTTTCGCGACATGCCTGGCCAAACCGACAAAACGAAAGCCCGCCGGATGATCCGGGCGGGCTTTGGCCAGGCCATGCAGCGCAACAGGCGATGCTGCGCCAAAATGAGATCGCGTCGGGTTAGTGGCGGAAGCCGAGATAGAGGCCGATCATGGTCACGGCCGATACCAGCGTGAAACAGAACAGGCTCCAGCCGATAATGGTTGCTTCGTCGGGGCCCTTGCGCGCGGTCTTGGCTTGAATGGTCAACAGTCTCTCCCAATGGTTGTTCTTGCCCCGGCTCTCAAAGGCGGCGCTTAAACAAATCGTAACGATGGGAGGCTGCGTGTCTAGATAGTAATGATGCTGCAGTGCAGCGTTTCGGTGGTATTTCAGTCGTTGAGCCGCTTGCGGTAGGCCGAGGGGTCCATGTCGCGGATATCAACGCTGAGGCTCTTGGTCTGCGGCAGCATCGCCGCCAGCGTCGCCCGCAGCTGTTCGCTGACGGCAATCTTCTGCGCGGGCGTGCGGCCCTCCAGCAGATAGACCGAGACATGGCAGAACCCGTCCGTCCGGCGCGCCACCAGGTAATCCGGGAATGCCGTGGCGCGCACCTTGAGATCGGCGGCCTGCATCACGCCGGTGGCCGCCGCGGCGTCGTGCACGGCGTGCAGCAGTTTGCTGACATCGAGCAGCCCGCCATGGCCGTCGGTGGAATATTCGATGACGAGATGCGGCAAGGACGTGTCTCCCGGTGGATCAGAGCAACAACGGCTTGACGGTGGTGGCGGCCTTGCGCAGCAGCGGCAGGAAGCGGTCGATCATTTCACTGGTGGAAATGCGATCCACATGCCCGCCCATGTTGACGGCGGCGACGATGGTGTCGTCATAGCGGCGCACAGGCACCGAGATCGAGCGGAAACCCGGCTCGGCCTCGCGATCGACCAGCGAATGGCCCTTGTCGCGATCGGCGATGATGGCTGCCTTCAGCGATTGTTTGTCGGTGACGGTGAAAGGGGTCATCGCGGTCAGCGTCATGCCGTCCAGCATCTGCGTCAGCCGCTCGTCGTCATATTGGCCGAGCAGGGCGCGGCCGACCGACGAGCAAAACGCCGGCAGGCGATAACCGAGATCGATTCCGGCCGAGAACACGCGCGCCGGGCTTGCCCGCGCGACGAAGACGACGTCGTTGCCGTCGAGAACGGCAAGCGACGAAATCTCTTGCGCGTCGGTGGAGATCTGGTCGAGCACCGGCTGCAGGATGGTGACGACCTGGTTGGATGTCATATAGGCGCCGGCAAGTCCCAGCACCTGCGGTGTCAGCGCGAACAGTTTTCCGTCGCTGACCACATATCCGCGATGCTCCAGCGTGAACAGGATGCGCCGCGCCGTCGCACGCGGCAAACTCGTCGCCTTGGCGACGTCGCTCAGCGTCATCGGGCGCGACTGGCTGCCGAACAATTCGAACACCCGCAAGCCGCGATCGAGGCTCTCAATGAAGTCGGTATTGCCGCGCTCGTCGTCGGGTCGCTTGATCTTCGGCATCAGGTCCAGGCCTTATCTGCCAGCTTCGAATTTTTTCAGATCGAAGGACAGATCGGCAGCCTGCTCCGGAGTCGGCGACAGCGATGCAGTAATCAGACGTCGCGCAATCATCTGGTCGCCCGGCCGGTTGATGCTGTCCACCGCAGTCAATTTTCCGTCGCGATAGTAGAAGACGGAGAATTTCCCTTCGGCCATGTCGCCGCGGACCACAGCCGCATCGGTGGGAACGGACAGGCCGACGATCTGCAGCTTGGCGTCATACTGATCGGACCAGAACCGCGGCACGGCGTCATAGGGCTCCGGCTTGCCGGCGATCATGGCGCCTGCCGCTTTGCCCTGGTCGGTCGCATTCTGAACGGCTTCGAGGCGCACGCGGCGGCCGGCGAAATTGTTGTGATGGTTGCTGACATCGCCTGCCGCATAGATGTTCGGCGCATTGGTTCGGCCGTGTTCATCCACATCGATGCCATTGGCGCAGGCGATCCCGGCCTGCACCGCCAGCTCGTCATTGGCGATGCCGCCGATGCCGGCGACGATGAGATCAGCCCGCACGCGCAGGCCGCCCGAGGTCACGACCTGGTTGGCAGCGCCGCTGCTTTCGATGGCGACGACGGACTCGTTGAAACGGATGTCGACGCCATGCGAGCGATGGATATCGAGCAGGAATTGCGAGATCAGCGGCGATACCGCACGCTCCAGCAGCCGTGACTGCGCCTCGATCAGCGTCACCTTCTTCCCGGTCTTGGCGGCGGTGGACGCGACTTCGAGGCCGATGAAACCACCGCCGACGATGACGACGTCGGTTGCGGCCTGCAGGCGCGGCTTCAGCGTCAGCGCATCGTCGAGCGTGCGCAGATAGACGATGCCGTCGCGATCATGGCCGGGTATCGCCAACCTGCGCGCGCGCGAGCCGGTGGCGATGACGAGCGATTGGAAGGGCAGGCTGTCGCCGTTGTCGAGTGTGACCCGGCTCGCCGCGCGATCGAGTGCGATGGCGCGATGGCCGAGCACCATCTCGATGCCCTGGTTCTTGAAGTAATCGTCGCCGCGCAAAAACAGGCTGTTATGCGCGAAGTCGCTGGACAGAAACGCCTTCGACAACGGCGGCCGCTGGTAAGGCAGGTGCGTTTCGTCAGCGATAATCCGGATCGGATCCTGATAACCTTTTTCGCGGGCACTGATGCCCGCCTGGACGCCCGCATAGGACGCGCCGACGATGACCAGACCGTCGCTCATCGGCGTGATCCCGAGCGATGGGCGCGCGGCTGCAAAGTCTTCGACATGACGGACCTCCTGACTCAACGCCACATATTGAACAACTGTTCGCAGGTCGCAAGCGCGATGCCGCGGGCGATGCGGCGCTTGGTTGCTCAAAAGCATGGCAAACGTGCTGCAAAATTCCGCTTGCTTGGAATAGCTCCAGCGTTAAAATCGTACAGAAGTTCAATAGACGAACAAACTTCGCTCAAAAATGACTTCGCTCACCGGACCGAGGCGCTTCGGTCAAGGCGAGCCACGAGGCAGACTGAGCATTGAGGAAAGGCCCCACGCCATGATGAGCCAAGAGCAGAATGATCTGATCACCCGCATCGGCCCCAAGGCTCCTGCCGGCAAACTGATGCGGATGTATTGGCAGCCGGTCGCGCTCACCGTTGAACTCGAAGGCGAGCGTCCAATCCGTCCGGTGCGCCTCCTTGGCGAGGACTTCGTCGTCTTCCGCGACGAGCAGGGCCGCTATGGCCTGCTTGATCGTGACTGCCCGCATCGCGGCGCCGATCTCGCGTTCGGCCGCCTCGAGGGCGGTGGCATCCGGTGTGCGTTTCATGGCTGGCTGTTCGATGTCGATGGCAAGTGCCTGGAAACGCCGGCCGAGCCGAAGTCGTCCAAGCTCTGCGCCGGCATCAAGCAGCGCGCCTATCCGGTCACCGAAAAAGGCGGCATCCTGTGGGCCTATCTGGGCGAGGGCGAGCCGCCGGCTTTCCCGGAAATCGACTGTTTCGCTGCGCCGACACAGTACACTTTCGCCTTCAAGGGCCTGTTCGAATGCAACTGGCTGCAGGCCATGGAAGTCGGCATCGATCCGGCCCATGCCTCGTTCTTGCATCGCTTCTTCGAGGACGAAGACGTCAAGGCGTCCTACGGCAAGCAGTTTCGCGGCGCGTCGGCCGGCACGGAAGCGCCGATGACCAAGATCCTGCGTGAATATGATCGTCCGATCATCAATGTGGAATCCACCGAATACGGCCTGCGCCTGATCGCATTGCGCGAGCTCGACGCCGAGCGCACCCATGTGCGCGTCACCAACCAGCTGTTTCCCCACGGCTTCGTCATTCCCATGAGCGAGGAAATGACGATCACCCAGTGGCATGTGCCGGTGGATGACGAGAACTGCTACTGGTATGCGATCTTCACCAGCTACACCAAGCCGGTGGACAAGAAGAAGATGACCGATCAGCGGCTCGAGCTTTACGAACTGCCGGACTACACCTCGCGCAAGAACAAGCGCAATGACTACGGCTTCGATCCGCACGAGCAGAAGCACGAGACCTATACGGGCATGGGCGCCGACATCAACGTGCACGATCAGTGGGCAGTGGAGTCTATGGGCAAGATCCAGGATCGTACCCGCGAGCATCTCGGCCAATCCGACAAGGCGATCATCGCCTACCGCAAGCTGTTGCGCGCCGAGATCGAGAAGGTTGCCGGCGGCCAGAAGCCGATGCTGTTTCTCGATGCCGACAGCGCGCGCAGCATTCAGGGGCCCGGCACGATGGATGGCATCGGACCGAGCAAGGGCTGGGAGACCTACTGGATGGAGGTCGATGTCGCCCGTCGTCGCGGCGCGCCGTGGATGGCGCCGGTGCCAGCCGACCAGACCGAGCCGGGCTCGAACGTCGTGCATCTGCCGGCGGCGGAGTAGGTTTCTAACCTCTCCCCGCTTGCGGGGAGAGGTCGACCGCAACGCGCGAAGCGCGTGAAGGTCGGGTGAGGGGACTTTTCGCAAGCTCCGTGCCTGTCGAGGCTCCCCCTCATCCGTCGCGGACTTCGTCCGCGCCACCTTCTCCCCGCAAGCGGGGAGAAGGAAAAGCCGCATCGGCGAGAGACAGGAGAGTTCGGTTGAGTTTCGTTGAACGTCACGGCCTGTGGTCCGAAGAGCAGAAGGAAGCAGCGGTTCGGCTGCGGGCGCTCGTCGAGGAGCAGCAGCTCGAAGTGATCCGGCTGTCGTTTCCCGACCAGCATGGCATCCTGCGTGGCAAGACGCTGATCGCCGGCGAGGCATTGCGCTGCCTCGAAAGCGGCTGCTCCATCACCACGACGATGTTTGCCAAGGATACCTCGCACAAGACGGTGTTTCCGGTGTTCACCGCTGGCGGCGGTTTCGGCATTCCGGAGATGCAGGGCGCCGCCGACGTCTTGATGATCCCCGATCCATCCACTTTCCGCGTGCTGCCATGGGCGCCGGAAACCGGCTGGGTCCTGTGCGACGTGCATTTCGCCGACGGGCGCCCGGTCCCGTTCGCCACGCGCAACTTGTTCAAGAAGGTGCTCGGCGATCTCGAAACGCGCGGCTACGATTTCGTCGCCGGTCTCGAAGTCGAGTTTCACATCTTCAACGTCGAGAACAACCGGATGAAGCCGGAGGATGCCGGACAGCCCGGCACGCCCCCGGATGTCAGCCTGCTCTCGCACGGCTACAATTATCTCACCGAACAGCGTTACGATCAGATGGAGCCGGTGCTGGAGATCATCCGGCGCGACGTGATGGCGCTGGGTCTGCCGCTGCGGTCGGTGGAAGTCGAGTATGGCCCGAGCCAGTGCGAATTCACCTTCGCGCCGACGATCGGCCTCACGCCTGCCGACAGCATGGTGCTGTTTCGCTCGGCCGTGAAGCAGATCGCGCATCGTCACGGCTATCACGCGACCTTCATGTGCCGGCCGAAAATTCCGAACGTCGTGTCATCTGGCTGGCATCTGCACCAATCGATCGTCTCGCGTTCAACCGGCGCCAACGCCTTCATGCCGACCGAAGGCACCGCGCCGCTGTCCGCCTTCGGGCAGGGCTATCTCGCAGGGCTCCTTGCACACGCCCGCGCGGCGACGGTGTTCACGACGCCGACCATCAACGGCTACAAGCGCTATCGGTCCTATTCGCTGGCGCCGGACCGCGCGATCTGGGGCCGCGACAACCGCGGGGCCATGCTGCGCGTGCTCGGCGGGCTCAACGATTCCGCCACGCGCATCGAGAACCGCGTCGGCGAGCCGGCTGCGAATCCGTATCTCTATATGGCGTCGCAGATTCTCTCGGGCCTGGATGGCGTCGATCAGAAGCTCGATCCCGGGCCGTCAGCCGATACGCCCTATGAGACCAATGCCGACCTTTTGCCCAAGTCGCTCCGCGAAGCGACCTTCGCGCTGAAGGAAGATCCGTTCTTCCGCGAGAAGATGGGGGCGACGATGGTCGACTACTATACGCACATCAAGAATGCTGAAATCGACCGCTTCCAGGCGGAAGTCTCCGACTGGGAGCAGCGCGAATATTTCGAGATGTTCTGAGCAGCGACAATGCCGCGCATCCGCCCTTGTTGCATCCACGCCCGGCACGTTTATTGAATACAAACATCGTTACTGAACAAGACCTCGCCCATCGAAACGTTTCACACCGGAGACAACACGAATGACAAAGATGAGCCGTCCTTTACTTGCACTGGCAATCATGGGCGCGATGACGGGCACGGCGTCAGCCGACGTCATCAAGGTCGGCGTCATCGGCACCATGTCGGGCCCGTATTCGCTGTTCGGCAAGAATTTCAAGATGGGCATCGATGCCTGGGTTGCCGAAAACGGCAACAAGGTCGGCAATCACACCGTCGAATTCGTCTATCGTGACGAAGAGAGCCCCAATCCGGCGAAGTCGAAAGCCTTGGCGCAGGAGCTGTTGGTCAAGGAAAAGGTGCAGTATCTCGCTGGCGTCTATTTCACGCCGAATGCGATGGCCATCGCACCACTGCTCGAAGAATCCAAGACGCCGCTGATCGTGATGAACGCGGCGACCTCCGCGATCGTCGAGAAGAGCCCCTACATCGTTCGCACCTCCTTCACCATGTGGCAGAACACGGTGCCGGCGGCCAAGGTCGCCTTCAAGAACGGCGCCAAGAAAGTCGCGATCGCGGTCAGCGATTATGGTCCGGGCATCGATGCCGAAGCGGCGTTCAAGAAGACATTTGAAGGCGAGGGCGGTGCCGTCGTGGAGGCGGTGCGCATCCCGCTTGCCACCACCGATTTCAGCCCGATCATGCAGCGGATCAAGGACTCCGGCGCGGATACGATCTTCACCTTCCTGCCGTCGGGCCCCCCGACCCTCGGCTTCGTGAAGGCCTATCTCGACAACGGCCTCAAGGTCGCCGGCGTCAAGCTGATGTCGACGGGCGACGTGGTGACCGAACCGGATCTGCCGAATATCGGAGATGCCGGAATCGGCATTCTCTCCACCTACCACTACTCGGTCTCGCACGACTCGAAGGAGAACGCCGCGTTCCTCGCCCAGTTGAAGAAGGGCGGCGCCAGCGTCGATGAGGTCACCATGACATCGGTGGCGGCGTATGACGGTGCGCGCCTGATCTACAAGATGATCGAAGCCACCGACGGCAAGCGCGATCCCGCCAAGGCTGTCGATGCCGTCAAGGACATGAAGTGGGTGTCGCCGCGCGGTCCGGTGTCGATCGATCCGGCCACCCGCCACATCCGCCAGAACGTCTATCTGCGCAGCGTGGCGAAGGCGGACGGCAAGCTGATCAACAAGGAAGAGCAGACCTTCGCCGATCAGCCCGATTGGGCGCTCAGCAAGCAGTAAGCATCAGTCGTTCCGAGGCGGGAGCGCTGGCCGCACCCGCCTCGAAATTTCCGTATCTCATTCAGATGAAACGTCTTGCCTTCGATCTTGCTCACCAACGGCCGCATCTATCGTTCCGCCTGGGATGAAACGCCCGCGGACAGCGTCGTCGTCGGTGACGGCAAGGTGATCTGGATCGGCGCCGCCGATGCCGCGCCGGATGCCGACGAGACGATCGATCTCCAGGGTGCAACGGTCATCCCCGGCCTCACAGATGCGCATATCCATCTGTTCGCCATCGCGCATGCCCGTTTGCAGGTGCCGGTGACGCCGCGCGACGCAACGAGCGTCGATGCCGTGCTGACATTGCTCGCCAAGCGCTCCAGCGAAATCCGTCCCGGCAAATGGGTGTTCGGTGCCGGCCTCGACGAGAACGGGCTCGCCGAGCATCGCCTGCCCACGCGGGCCGAGATCGACGCCGTCATTCCCGCGCATCCCGTTTTGATCCGACGTTTCTGCGGCCATGTCGCCGTCGTCAACAGCATGGCGCTCAAGCTGTTCGGGATCGACGATGGCGTGGCTGATCCTTCGGGCGGTGCGTTCAGTCGTGACGCAGAGGGAGCACTCGATGGCTCTGCCACCGAGAGCGCAGCCGAACTGATCTTCCGCTCGGCGCCGCCGATGGATCGCGCCGATCTCGTCGCCGCCCTGCGGGCGGTGATTGCCGACAGCACGGCGATGGGGCTCGTCGCGGCGGTGGAGGCAGCCGTCGGATTCACCATCGGCTTCGACGGCGAAGCCGCGATCTGGAACGCGTTGCGCGCCGCCGGCACTGTGCCGATGCGGCTCGGCTTCATGAATCAGCTCGATCCCGTTGAAGCCAGCTCGCGAAACCTGACGCCAGCGCCGGATGCCGATTGGCAATCGATCAGCCTGAAATATTTTGCCGACGGCATCGTCGGTGCCCGCACCGCAGCCGTCAGTGAGGGCTATGCCGATACGGCCAGCCGCGGCTTCTTCATGCGCGACGAGGCCGAATTGCAGCGCGTGATCGGCGAGGCGCATGCCGCAGGATGGCAGGTCGCCGTGCATTGTTGCGGCGATCGTGCCATCGACTGCGTCATCGAAGCATATGAAACGGCGCAGATGGCACATCCGCACGATGACATGCGCCATCGCATCGAGCACTATTTCGTTCCGCCGCAGGGCGGCCTCGCCCGCATGAAAGCGCTGAAGGCGCTGGTCGTCACCCAGCCAAGTTTCCTCACCCGCATGCGGCGTTCGATCTCCGGCGCGTTCGGCGCGCGTGCCGATCGGTGCTATCCAGCGCGCTCGGTCATCGATGCCGATGTGACCTATGTGGCGAGTTCCGATGCCCCGACCGGCTCATGGTCGCCGTGGGATGGCATCGGCGACGCCGTCGGCCGCGCCTCCGACAGCGGGCCGGCGATCGGGGAGAGCGAGGCCGTCAGCGTGCGCGAGGCGATCCACAGTTACACGGTGGGCGGCGCCATCGCCATGAAGCAGGAGCATTGGCGCGGCACGCTGGTGCCGGGGATGGCCGCCGACCTGATCGCGCTCGATCGCGATCCCTTCACCGCCAATGCCATTTCGTTGAAATCGACACAGGTGCTGCTCACCATGGTGCGCGGCGCCGTCGTCCATGACGCCATGACGCGGCCGGGCCCATCGCGCCGGTCGGCGTTGTCGGCTTAGGATCCAGCATGCGCACCGTTTTCAGCATCATGACCGACGCCGTCGCCTACGGGATGGTGCTGTTCATCATCTCGATCGGCCTGTCGATCATGATGGGCCTGATGCGTGTCGTGAACCTCGCGCACGGCGCCTTCGCCATGATCGGCGGCTATCTCGCATCCTATGCGTTGCGCGATCTCGGCGTGCATTACAGCGTCGCCATCCTGATCGCCGTCGTCGGCACCATCATCGCCTCGATCCCCTTCGAACTGCTGTTGTATCGCCGGATCTACCGCAAGGCCGATCCGCTGATGCAGGTGCTGATGACCATCGGCATCACCTTCTTCATCATCGGCATCGTCAATTTCATCTTCGGGCCGTCGCTGAAGCCCATTCCGCTGCCGCCGACCTTGAGCGGTCCGCTCGATATCGGCTTCCGCATGCTGCCCACGCATCGCGTCTTCGTCATCGTCTGCGGCATCACCGTCGCGCTGGCGCTCTGGCTTCTGATCGAAAAGACCGATTTCGGGATCCGGCTACGGGCCTCGGTGGATCACAGCGGCATGGCTGACGCCCTCGGCATCCGCACGGAAATCATCTATGCCGCGACATTCGCTCTGGCCATCGGTCTCGGTGCCTTCGGCGGCGTCGTCGGCGCGGAGATATTGCCGATCGAGCCCTACTATGCGCTGCGTTACATGGTCACGTTCCTCGTCGTGGTGTCGGTCGGCGGCGCGGGCTCGATCCTCGGCGCATTGTCGGCATCGCTTCTGCTGGGGCTGGCGGACACGACCGGAAAATATCTCGCGCCGGAGTTCGGTGATTTCTTCTTCTATCTGTCGGTGATCGTCATCGTGTTCCTGTTTCCGCACGGCCTGTTCGGCAAGGCCCACACATGAGCGACATCACCATGATCCACGCTCCGCAGAAGCGCGTCCCGTTCGCTCAGGAGGCGGCCGGTGCCTTGACCATCCTGGCGCTCGGCGCGGTCGGATACTTCCTCTATCCGGATGATCTCGCTTTTCTGACGCGGCTGATCGGCATTGCCTTCCTGGTGCTGTCGCTCGATCTCGTCACCGGCTATTGCGGTGTCGCCACGCTCGGCCATGCCGCGCAGTTTGGCGTCGGCGCCTATGCCGCCGGCATCGCCTGTATCCGCGGTGTGACCGATCCGGTCGCGCTGCTGGGGGTCGGGCTGGTGGCCGGCACGATCATGGGGCTCATTTCCGGGGCGCTCATCACGCGGTTCCGCGGATTGCCGCAACTGGTGCTGTCGATCGCCGTGGGCCAGCTCGTTGCCGGTCTCGCCAACAAGCTGTCGTGGCTGACCGGCGGCAGCGATGGTCTGTCCGGGATCGAACCGGGCAAGGTGTTCGGCGTGTTCGGCTTCGACATGTACAGCCGCACCGGATATCTGTTTTCGCTGGCTGTGCTGGTCGTCACCTTCGTCGTGCTGCAGCGGTTCGTCCGCTCGCCGTTCGGGTTGATGTGCCGCGGCATCAAGGA